>CAZRRI010000005.1:0-66096 GCA_964602565.1 uncultured Rhodocyclaceae bacterium
GAAAGCGGCTTGTATCGCTACAAGCCGCTTAGAATTTGGCTCCCCGACCTGGGCTCGAACCAGGGACCTGCGGATTAACAGTCCGTCGCTCTACCGACTGAGCTATCGGGGAACTGAAGAGCCGCGCATATTAGACACTTGGGCAATGGGCGTCAAGCGAATGAGCCACGAATGAGCGACGAGCGTATTTACTTCAAGACTGCCGCGGGTGAAGCGGCGGTGCGCGAACGCACGCGGCTGGTCCAGCGCAACCTGCGCACGGTGCTGATCCTGGTGGACGGGCTCGCCGACGTCGGCACGCTGAAGGCGAAGGCAGGCGATGCCGTCATGGTCGATGCCGCGATCATCGAGCTCGAAGCGATGGGACTCATCCACATCCGGGACTGCGATCAGGCGGTCGAAACCGGCGTGGCGCCACCGCTGACTTTCGAGATCGCCGATCCGCCGCCGACCGGCGCCTGGACGACCAGCGGACCCGCGCCGCACGTCGAAGCGCATGCCGATGCAACGCGCCCGCCCGGCTCGGCATCGTCCGGCTGGTGGTCGAATTTGCGCCAGCGCCGCCGCGAGGCCCGGGAGGACGCCATCTACGAAAAGGCCTACGGCGGCTCGTTCGACTCGTCCGCCGACGCCTCGCCGGCACCGGCACCGGAGCCGGCGCCGGAAGCGGTGCCGGCTCCCGCGCCGGTGGCCGCGAGACCCCGCGGCAAGCGCGGGAGGATGAGAAACCTGCTGCTGACCGCCGGGCTGGTCGCGCTGGTGTTGGGGATACTGCGCGTCGTGTTCTATCCATACGATGAGCACAAGCCCCGATTCGAGCAGGCGCTGAGCGAGGCCCTGGGTGAAAAGGTATCGATCGGCAATCTCCGGGTCGGCTTCCTGCCGATGCCCATCGTCATGCTCGAGAAAGTCAGTGTTGGCGACACGCCGTTCCATGCGACCGCGGAGATGGTGAGGCTGTCGCCCGAATTGGCTTCGCTGTTTTCCGCGCACCGTTATCGAAAAGTCTCGATCCAGGGCATGAAACTCTCCTCGGCCGGCCTCGGCCGGGTCGCGCGCTGGTTCGCGTCGCAAGGGGCAGGCCACCTGGCTGTCGACCAACTGGACATCGAGACCCTGTGGTTCATCGCCGGCGGCCATGCGTTCGGCCCGCTTGCCGGCGCCGCGAGAATCGACCCGGGCCGGGGACTCGGCCAGGTCAGCCTGGGCGACGCCGGGCCGGTCCGGCTCGAAGCCTTGCCGACGCCGACGGGCTGGTCGGTCGCGTGGTCGGCAAGCGACTGGCCTTCGCCCTTCGTGCCTCCGCTCAGGTTCAGCGCGCTGGAAATCAAGGGCGAGCTTGGCGACGGCCGATTCGCCATCAGCAAGCTCGAAGGCCTGGCCTATGACGGCCAGGTTTCGGGCCTCGGCGAAGCGGACTGGCGCGATGGCGTCAGCCTCTCGCTGAACCTCGATCTGCGCCACGTCGCTGCCGCCCGGCTGCTCGAGGCGCTTCAGGCGCCGCCCTTGCTCGATGGCAACGCCAACGCCAAGCTGAACGTGACCAGCCGTGCCGACCGCTTCGCGCGGCTGGGCGAGCAACTGCGCGCCGATGGCAGCTTCGCGCTGGATCGCGGGCAGATCAAGCGCCTCGACTTCGCGGAGGCGCTCAGGCTCGCCGCCCAGCGGCCGCCGGGTGTCGGGCGCGGTGGCACCACGGGCTTCGAGGAACTGGAGGGCCGCTTGTCGTCGGATGGCCGCTCGATCCGCCTGAACGGATTGCGCATGGCCTCGGGACTCATGCAGGCGTCGGGAAGCGCGGTGCTGTCGCGCGGCGCCGAGCCCTCGATTTCCGGAAACCTCAATGTGGCGATCAGCGGCGGCGCGGGCGTTCGGGGCGCGCTGACCATCTCCGGCAGCGCCGACGATCCGGAACTGACGGCAAGCCGCTGACCGCCGGCCCCGGCTCGCGTTCAGATTGAATGCGGGCCGAATATGGGCCGAATGCGGGGGCCGAATGCGACCCGAATGCGCTACTTCAGGACGGCGGCGACGGCCTGCGCGACGTAGTCGATATTGCGGGTGTTCAGCGCGGCGACGCAGATGCGGCCGGTGCCGACGGCGTAGATGCCGTACTCGGCGCGCAGTTTCTCCACCTGCGCGGCGGTCAGGCCGGTGTACGAAAACATGCCACGCTGCACGATGATGAAATCGAAGTTCGGCGCGCCGGCCGCCTTCAGCTTCTCCACCAGACTGGCGCGCATCGCGCGGATGCGATCGCGCATGCCGGCGAGCTCGTCCTCCCACATCTGGCGCAGCTCGGGGCTGGCCAGCACGGCCGCGACAACGGCGCCGCCATGGGTGGGCGGGTTGGAATAGTTCGTGCGGATGACACGCTTCACCTGCGACAGCACGCGCGCCGATTCGTCCTTGCTCGAAGTGACGATGGTCAGCGCGCCGACGCGTTCGCCGTAGAGCGAGAAGGACTTCGAGAAGGAACTGGAAACGAAGAATTGCAGGCCCGAGGCGGCGAACAGGTCGAGCGCGGCGGCGTCCTGCTGGATGCCGTCGGCGAAGCCCTGGTAGGCCAGGTCGATGAAGGCGACCAGATTCCGTTCCTTGACCACGGCGACCACTTCGGCCCACTGCGCGGCGGTGAGATCGGCGCCGGTCGGGTTGTGGCAGCAGGCGTGCAGCACGACGATGGACTTGGCGGGCATCGCCGCCAGCGCGGCCTTCATGCCGGCGAAGTCGACGCCGCGCGTGGCGGCGTCGTAGTAAGGGTAGTCCTTGACCGGGAAGCCGGCGGCCTCGAACAGCGCGCGGTGGTTCTCCCAGCTCGGGTTGCTGATATGGACTGTGGCGTCGGGCAGCAGGCGCTTCAGGTAGTCGGCGCCGACCTTGAGCGCGCCGGTGCCGCCGAGGCACTGGCAGGTGATGGCGCGGCCGGTGGCCAGCAGCTCGCCACCCTCGTTGCTCTTGCCGAACAGCAGGTTCTGCACGGCGCCGTTGTAGGCCGGCGTACCCTCGATGGGCTGGTAGCCGCGCGGCGGCTGGGCGGCGAGGCGTGCCGCCTCGGCTGACTTTACGGCGGCGAGCAGGGGAATCTTGCCGTCGTCGCCGAAATAAACACCGACGCCGAGATTCACCTTTTTCGGATTGGTTTCGGCGTTGAAGGCTTCATTGAGGCCAAGGATCGGGTCGCGCGGCGCCATCTCGACGGCCGCGAACAGGGACGTGCTCATTTCTGCTCCTGACAGGGGGGAAAGTTCGGCGAACGCGCCATAATAGCCGAATCCCGGCGGCGTCCGATCGGGCCTCGACAATCGAAATTTCTGATGTCCGAACAGATCGTTACCTTTCCCGGCAGCCCCTATCGTCTCCATCAGCCCTTCCTGCCGGCCGGCGACCAGCCGGAGGCCATTCTCAAGCTGGTCGAAGGCATCGAGGACGGCCTTTCCTACCAAACCCTGCTGGGGGTCACCGGCTCGGGCAAGACCTACACCATGGCCAACGTCATCGCCCGGCTCGGCCGGCCGGCGCTGGTGCTGGCGCCCAACAAGACGCTGGCGGCGCAGCTTTATGCCGAATTCCGCGAGTTCCTGCCCGAGAACGCCGTCGAGTACTTCGTCTCCTACTACGACTACTACCAGCCCGAAGCCTACGTGCCCTCGCGCGACCTGTTCATCGAGAAGGATTCGTCGATCAACGAGCACATCGAGCAGATGCGGCTCTCGGCGACCAAGAGCCTGCTCGAACGGCGCGACTGCGTGATCGTCTGCACGGTGTCGGCGATCTACGGCATCGGCGACCCGGTCGATTACCACAGCATGATCCTGCACCTGCGCCAGGGCGAGAAGCTCGGCCAGCGCGACATCATCCGCCGCCTAGCCGAAATGCAGTACGAGCGCAACGAAACCGACTTCCACCGCGGCACCTATCGCGTGCGCGGCGACGTCATCGACGTCTTCCCGGCCGAAAACGCCGAGAGCGCGGTCCGCATCGTGCTGTTCGACGACGAGGTGGAATCGCTGACGCTGTTCGATCCGCTCACCGGCCACACGCGCCAGAAGCTGGGCCGCTTCACGGTGTTCCCGTCGAGCCACTACGTCACGCCGCGCGCGACGGTGCTGAAGGCGATGGAAGCGATCAAGCGGGAACTGCGCGAGCGCATCGAGTTCTTCCAGCGCGAACAGAAACTGGTCGAGTGCCAGCGCATCGAGCAACGCACGCGTTTCGATCTCGAGATGCTCGAACAGCTCGGTTTCTGCAAGGGCATCGAGAATTACTCGCGCCACCTGTCCGGCCGCAAGCAGGGCGAGCCGCCGCCGACGCTGATCGACTACCTGCCGCCCGACGCCCTCATGTTCATCGACGAATCGCACGTGGCGATCACGCAGGTTGGCGGCATGTACAAGGGCGACCGTTCGCGCAAGGAGAACCTCGTCGATTACGGCTTCCGCCTGCCCTCGGCGCTCGACAACCGGCCGCTCAAGTTCGAGGAATTCGAGCGGCTGATGCCGCAGACGATTTTCGTTTCCGCCACGCCTGCCGATTACGAGCGGCAGCATCAGGGCCAGGTGGTCGAGCAGGTGGTGCGGCCCACCGGGCTGGTCGACCCGGAAGTGATCGTGCGGCCGGCGCTGACGCAGGTCGACGACCTGCTGGGCGAGATCAAGCGGCGCGTGGCGGTCGATGAACGGGTATTGGTGACGACGCTGACCAAGCGCTTGTCGGAACAGCTCACCGATTTTCTGCGCGACAACGGCGTTCGCGTCCGCTATCTGCATTCGGACATCGACACCGTCGAGCGCGTCGAGATCATCCGTGATCTCCGGCTCGGTGAATTCGATGTGCTGGTCGGCATCAACCTCCTGCGCGAGGGCCTGGATATCCCTGAGGTTTCGCTGGTCGCCATCCTCGACGCCGACAAGGAAGGCTTCCTGCGCTCGGAACGCTCGCTGATCCAGACCATCGGCCGCGCCGCGCGCCACCTGCACGGCACAGCCATCCTGTACGCCGACCGCATCACCGACTCGATGAAGCGCGCCATCGCCGAGACCGAGCGCCGGCGCGCCAAGCAGATGGCCTGGAACGTCAGCCATGGCATCACGCCGAAGGGCGTGGTCAAGCGCATCAAGGACATCATCGACGGCATCTACGACAGCGATGCGGCGTCACGCGAGCTGAAGGCGGCACAGCAATCGGCCCGCTACGAAGCAATGAGCGAGAAGGCGCTGGCGAAGGAAATCAAGCGGCTCGAAAAGGCGATGCAGGAACACGCGAAGAATCTGGAATTCGAGCAGGCCGCCGCCGCCCGCGATGAACTGTTCCGCCTCCGGGAACTGGCCTTCGGCGTTGAGGGGCTGTCTACTTCAGAGAAAAGTCCGTCCGGTTGAGCGGCGCGTTCTTGCCGTCCTTGTCGTCCGCGCCGAGCTTGGGCGGCAGCAGGAAGATGCGTTCGCGCGGAATCTTGCCCGGACCGGTCAGCCAGTCCATCACGGCCTTGGCGCGCCGATTGGCCAGGTCGCGCAGCTCCTCGTCGCCGGCCGGCGCGTTGGCCAGCATCAGCTTTTCCATCTCCTCGCGCGGCAGGCTCTTGGCCATGCCGATGAAATTGCGCGGCTTGGGAAACTTTTCCTGCTTGTAGGCCTGTTCGAGCAGTTCGACGTATTCCTGGCCGTCCACCGTCACATCCTGGACGGTACCGGCCTCCTTGCCGGCCTTGACCAGCCGGGCCAGCTTCTGCGCCTTGACCTTGTGTTCCAGCGCGACACGGCGCAGGCCCTCGGGATCCTTGTCGGCGTCGACCCGGCCGGCGATTTCCAGTTTCAGGCCGGGCCGGTCATCGAGCGCCTTGGCCAGCGTCTCCAGCCGCTTGACGGCCGTGGCGTCGAGCGCGGCCCGGCCGAGCGGAAACTCGGCGTGCGACAGTTCCTCGCCGCCGCCGAACAGCGAGCCGAGCAGGGCAAACGGCGCGGTGATGGCCTTGGTGATCAGGTTCACCAGGACCTGGATGACGATGCCGCCGACCGAGAACTCCGGGTCGTTCAGCGAACCGGAAATCGGCAGGTTGATGTCGATCTCGCCGCGGCGATTCTGCAGCAGGGAGACCGCCAGCGTCACCGGCAGGCTGGTGGCGCTCGGGCTGTCGACCTTCTCGCCGAAGGTCAGCTGATCGAGAAAGATGCGGTTTTCGGCCTGCAACTTGCCTTCATCGATCTTGTAGCCCAGGAACAGGGAGAGCTTGCCCTTGTCGATGGCATAGCCCGCGTATTTGCCGGAGTAGGGCGACATCGGCACCAGTTCGACGCCGCGCACCTCGGCCTTGAGGTCCAGCGACGGGACCGCCGCCAGGGGATTGATCCTGCCGGCGACGGACACCGGCGCGCCGTCGTAGGCGCCGCGCAGGTCGAGGTCGGCCGTGCTGCCGGCCGCCGACGACAGCCCGCTGATCCGGCCGCCCACTTCGGCGAGATTGGCCGAGTAGTTGGGCTTGATGTAGCGGTCGCTGAAGCTGACCGTGCCGCCTTGCAGCGTCACCTGGTCGATATGGATCGGCGGCGGCTCCGCCTTGGTCGCGGTTTCACCGGCCGGCGGTGGCGGGGCGGGGGCTTGTCCGCTCTCCGCCTCATCATCCTTGCGCACGATCTGCATGAGATTGAGCGTGCCTTCGGGGCTGACGATCAGCCGGGCGAAGAAGTCGGCCAGCGCCACCTCGCCGATGCCCAGCGTGAATGGCAGCAGCTTGAGGTCGAGCTTGTCGAGATGGAAGGACTTCCAGGACAGGAAATCCTCGCTGTTCGTCTTGTCGACGCTGTGGAAATCGACCACGTCGACCTGGCCGCGATAAGCGCCGGCAAGCGCGCCGTCCGCCGCCTTGTCGAACGCCAGTTCACCCTTCGCCGACACCTGGCCCCGGGTGATGGTCAGGTTGAGCCGATCTCCGAAGTAGGGCTGCAAGGGCAGCAGTTCGACGCCGCGCACGTTCAGCTTCAGCTTCGTCGCCAGCGGTTCGAGCTGCACCGAGCCGCTGGCCTGCAACTGGGCCTTGCGGTTGAGCCTGGCGGCCAGGGTCAGCTGGCCCGGCGTCCTGGGCGCGGTGCCGAAACCTTCGATCGACAGGCTGGCGACATCCAGTTCATGCCGCACCGCCGGCGTCACGGCGCGATCGTCGAAACGCAGGGAGGCATCGCTCAGCTCCGCCTTGCCGAAATCGATGATCCACGGCGTTCCGCCACCACTGACTTTCGCGTCGGCTCGATCCGCCTCGGCCTGCTTCCCGGCTTTCAGGGCGGGCGGCTTGGGCAGCGCGAGACTGCCGTCGGCCAGCCGGGCCAGTTCCGCCTTCAGGCCTTTCGCCGCGACGCTGGCCAGAACCACCTTCCTGCCTGGAATGTCGATTTTCGCTTCGTCGATCGACAGTTGCTTCAGCACCGCGTGGGGCGCCGCGTCGAGCGCCAAGGAAAGACTCGCGGCAAGGGGCGCCGAGAAACGGCCGTCGAGCTTGCCGACGCTGGCCTCGATGGCGGAGACGGTCGCTTTCAGCGGCTTGTCGTTGGATTCGTCCAGCCAATGCACGGAAGCCCCCGACAATTGCAGCCCGGCCATCGACCATTCGAGCGGGCGGGCCTCCTTCGCCGGCTGGGGCTGAGGCTTCGCCGGCGATTCCGGCTGCATGCCGGCGACGACTTCCAGCCAGTTGAGGGCTCCGGCCCGATCGACGCGCGCATGCGTTTCCAGGCCATCGATGGCGATCTTGCCGATGGCATAGCGCCCGGCGAGCGGTTCCAGCGATTCGAGCGGAACATGCAGTTTCGCCAGCGCAAGCAAGGGCTGTCCGGCGGCATCCGTCATGCGCAGGTCGGCGATGTCCACCCGACCGGAAATCACCAGCGAAGGCGCGTTCTGGTCATCGGCGCGAAAACGGATCTTCAAGCCGGTGTCGAGCCGGCCGCCGCCGACGGCGAAGGGCAGGGCGACGGGGGAATAGGCAAGGTATTGCGCGATCTCGACGCCGGCCAGGTCCAGGTCCACCTCGCTCTCGCGCGACTGCGCGAAGGGTTTGCTCTTGCCTTCGAGGGATAGCGGGGCGCCATTGACCTTGGCGGAAAAACGGGGCTCGGTATGAATCTCGGCGTGGTGGGGCAGGTTGGAGACGAAGGGCAGCGCCAGATCGAGATCGGCGACGACATGCTGCTTGCCGGCCGGGCGGTCGTCGAAGCGCAGCGTACCCTTGCTCACCTCGATGTTGTTGACGGAGAAGCGGGCGGGGGGCGAATCGTCGTCCGGCTTCAGCCATTCGTCGAGCAGGTCGGAAATGTTGTAACGATCAGGGGTTTCGCGCACCAGATGGACGCGCGGGCCGACCAGGCGGACGGCCTTGACGACGGGCGCGCGATGATAGAGCGTGGCGATGTCGAGGTCGACGAACAGTTCGTCGAAGCCGGCGGTTTCGGCCAAGTTGCCGCCGGCCTTGTCGCCGATCCTGACGTCGGCGACCTTGGCGGTCATCAGGAAGGGATTGATGGCGACCTGACCGAAAGACACGGGCCTGTGCAACTTCTCGGACAGCAGATCGGTGAGCAGCGACTTGGCGAGAGGCGGCCCCGCGAAGTAAGCGAGGACACCCAGCAGCAGGAACGCGGCGATGATCCAGAAAAACGCCTTGCCGGCGCGGCGCAGGAAACCGGGAGGTGAGGGTGCGTTCATGACATCGTTGCTCCGGGTGTCGATCCGGGCGGCGCCTGGCGGCATATTGCCGATCATGTATTGCCGATCATGCCGTGTTGGCGGCTTACCCGCATATTCGCCGATAATAGCCAAGAGCGTGCCGGTAGACGCGCCCGACATCAATTTTGACAGGGAGGCATCCGCATGTCCCAAGCATCCGCCATCGCGGGAAGCCCTTATCCCCGTTTGTTCACGCCTCTCGACCTCGGGCATTGCGTGCTGCCGAACCGGGTCCTGATGGGGTCGATGCATACCGGCCTCGAGGAGCACCCGGACGGCTTCGCCAGGCTGGCGGCCTTCTACGCGGCGCGCGCCCGGGGCGGCGCGGCCCTGATAGTCAGTGGTGGCGTGGCGCCGAATGCCGAGGGCGCCATGTTCGCCAACTCGGCGACGCTGACCGATACCGCCCAACTGCCTGGTCATCGCCGGATCACTTCGGCGGTGCGCGAAGAAGGCGGCCGGATCTGCCTGCAAATCCTGCATTGCGGCCGCTACGCGCTGCACCGCCATGCCGTGGCGCCGTCGCCGCTGAAGGCGCCGATTTCTCCGGCCATGCCGCGCGAACTGAGTTCGGCGGAAGTCTGGCAAACCATCGACGATTATGTCCGCTGCGCCGAACTGGCCAGGATCGCCGGTTACGACGGCATCGAGGTGATGGGTTCCGAAGGCTATCTGATCAACGAATTCACCGTGCCGGCGACGAACCATCGAACCGACGACTGGGGCGGCGGCATGGAGAACCGGCATCGATTCCCCGTCGAGATCGTGCGGCGCATCCGCGAGCGGGTAGGGCGCGACTTCATTCTGATTTACCGTCTGTCGATGATCGATCTCGTCGAAGGCGGCGCGCCGTGGCCGGAAATCGTCGCCTTGGCCAGGGCGGTCGAGGCCGTCGGTGCGACGATGATCAATTCCGGGGTCGGCTGGCACGAGGCGCGCATTCCGACCATCGCGGCGGTCGTGCCGCGAGGCGCCTTCAGCTGGGTGACGCGCAGGTTGAAGGGCGAGGTCGGCATCCCGCTGATCGCATCCAACCGCATCAACATGCCGCAAGTCGCCGAGGACGTGCTTGCCCGGGGCGACGCCGACATGGTGTCGTTGGCGCGGCCGATGCTGGCCGATCCGGCGTTCGCCGCCAAGGCCCGGGACGGGCGCGCGGACGAGATCAACACCTGCATCGCCTGCAATCAGGCCTGCCTCGATCACATTTTCAGCGGCAAGCTCTGTTCCTGCCTGGTCAATCCCCTGGCCTGCCACGAAACCACGCTGGCGATCACCCCCGCGTCCGCGGCAAAACGAATCGCCGTCGTCGGCGCCGGGCCGGCCGGCATGGCGGCCGCCGTCACGGCGGCGGAACGCGGACATCACGTGGTCCTGTTCGAGGCCGCCAGGGACATCGGCGGGCAGCTCAGGTTGGCGCAGCGCGTTCCCGGCAAGGCCGATTTCGCCGAAACACTGCGCTACTTTCGCCATCGCCTGGACCGCCTCGGCGTCGACGTCCGCGTGAATACGCGGGCCGAGCCGGCCACGCTGGCCGGTTTCGACACGGTTCTGCTCGCCACGGGCGTGACGCCACGCGTGCCGGAAATTCCCGGCATCGACCATCCCAAGGTCGTCGGCTATCTCGATGTTCTCACCGGGCGCAAGCCCGTCGGCAAGTCGGTGGCGATCATCGGCGCGGGCGGCATCGGTTTCGACATCGCCGAACTGCTCACGCACGAGGATGCGGCTGCCGACCCGATCGAGTCGTACCAGCGCGAATGGGGCATCGATCCAGCCTTCCAGCACCCCGGCGGACTGGCGCCGGCCGCGCCTTGCGCGAACGGCAGGCGCGTATGGCTATTGCAGCGCAAGCCGACCAAGGTCGGCGACGGACTGGCCAAGACCACCGGCTGGATCAAGCGCGGCATCCTCGTCCGGCGCGGCGTCCAGATGCTCTCGGGCGTCGGCTACCTCAGGGTCGACGACCGCGGCCTTCATGTTTCGGTCGACGGCGCCGAACGTTGCCTCGAGGTCGATAGCGTGGTGATCTGCGCGGGCCAGGAATCGTTGCGCGACCTGGAAGCACCGTTGCGCGAGACCGGCCAGCACCTGATTCGGATCGGCGGCGCCGATGTCGCCGGTGAACTCGATGCCAAACGGGCGATCGACCAGGGTATTCGGGTAGCGGCTGCGTTGTGAGGCGCGGCCCCCAGTACGAGTACGCACCGGATAGCGATCCAATCTTTCAAAATTGCGGCTTTTCGACCAATCCATGCCATGAACATTGATCCACTATACCGCATAATCAGTATTATGTAAAATATAGGAAAAAAACAAAAAATTCTTGGCGCGGTTTAGTGTCGGCGCGGCCGCTTGGGCACGGGAAGGATGTGTATTCCCTCCTCGATCAGTTCCTTGGTGTCACCGAGGGTGGCCTGGCCTCGGATGGGACGAGCCGGTACCTCCTGATGGTGCATGCGCCGCGCCTCGTCGGGAAAGCGGTCGCCCACGTCTTCGCTGGCGTCGGCCAGGTCGCAAAGCATGTCCATCACTTTTGCCAACTCGCCTTGATCGATCTCCCGATCCGTTTCCGGCGGCCGGCTCCGGGTGCGGTTGAGACGCGGCGCCGTCGGCAGGCGTTCGACGTCGTGGCCGTTGCAATGCGGACATTCGACCAGGCCGCGCGCGAGTTGCTCGTCGAACGAAGCGGCCGAGGCGAACCATCCCTCGAACTGGTGACCGGCGCTACAGAGCAGATTCAGAACGATCATTGCGGAGGATATCGGGTACCCGGAACCGGGTTGAAACGGCGCGGTTTGCATCCACCGAGGGATTCTAAGCCAGAGCGTGGCGTCCGCGCCGGCCGATCATGGGCCTGGGGCTCGGTGCCGTTCCGGGTGCGCGCGGCCCGGAAATGGAAAAGCCGCCCCTGCGTGAACAGGAGCGGTCCTGAATGGTGCCCGAGGCCGGGATCGAACCGGCACGCCTTGCGGCGAGGGATTTTCTTGCCACTTCGACTTTCGTCGCCGCCCAACTCGACGCGGGGCGTTCGTGGTCTGGAGCACGCCTTCACCATAGCCTCGCGGCCGTAGGTGCCCGCCGTCTGCTCTCTACACCTTCCCGGATCATGGCCCGGGCTTGGCTCGGCGTTGGCTCGGGTGCCGAGGCATCCAGGGCTTTCACCGACTTTGACGGGTTTCACTTCGGACGTTTCCCCCCGAAGGCTCAAATTGTTCAAGTCCCTTGTGTCTACCGATTTCACCACTCGGGCGTAGTGCTCAATACACCGAGAACCCCTGCCAGTTTCACCATCCGGGCATGACACTCGGGATTCGCGGGAGTCTTTGGAGGCGCGAGCCGGAATCGAACCGACGTAGACGGCTTTGCAGGCCGCTGCATAACCACTCTGCCATCGCGCCGTACCATGCCCGACATGCCGGGCTGGAAGCCAAAAGGGGGAAAGCAGTGCTTTCCCCCTTTGGAATTTGGAGCGGGAGAAGAGTCTCGAACTCTCGACCTATACCTTGGCAAGGTATCGCTCTACCAACTGAGCTACTCCCGCAGAACGGAGGCGAATTATATCCGGGCAAAGAGCGCTGTCAACACGCCCGCGACGAGATCTCCGGCCACGCCTTGCGCAGGTAGTAGGCCATCGACCAAAGCGTCAGAAATGCCGCCAGATAGATCAGCCACGTACCCGCGATCTGCGGATCGAGCGGGCCGAGGCGGTCGTGGTAAAGCAGCATCGGCAGGGCGATCAATTGGGCCGTGGTCTTGAGCTTGCCGATGAACGAGACGGCGATACTCCGGGCCGCGCCGATCTTGGCCATCCATTCGCGCAGCGCGGAGATGGCGATCTCGCGGCCGATGATAATGATGGCGATGACGGCGTCGACGCGGCCAAGCTGGATCAGGATGGCGAGCGCGGATGCGACCATGAGCTTGTCCGCGACGGGGTCGAGGAACGCGCCGAACGCCGAGGTCTGGCCGAGTTTGCGCGCTAGCCAGCCGTCGAAGGCGTCGGTAATGGCGGCGGCAACGAAAATGACGGTGGCCCAGTAATTGCGGTCGACGGCGGCCGGCCAGTCCCAAGGCGAATAGAAGACGCCGACGAACAAGGGAATCATCAGGATGCGCGCCCAGGTGAGCAGGTTCGGTACGTTGAGCGGCATCGTCAGCTTGTGTGCAGGTGGTCGAAAATCGTTTGCGCCATCTTCCGGGAGATTCCGTCCGCCCGGCAAAGATCGTCCACCGTCGCCGCCATGACCCCGTCAAGACCGCCGAAGTGCGCCAGCAGGCTGCGCCGCCGTGCGGGGCCGATGCCCGGCACATCCTCCAGCCTCGAACGGCCGCGGGCCCTGGCCCGCCTTGCCCGATGGCCGGCGATGGCGAAACGGTGCGCCTCGTCGCGGATTTCCTGGATCAGGTGGAAACCGGTGTGATCAGGCGCCAATTGTAGCGGCTCGCCGCGGCCATGAACGAACAGGGTTTCCATTCCCGCCCTGCGTTCCTCGCCCTTGGCGATGCCCGCCGAGACCAGATGGCCCAGGCCCAGTTCGTCGAATACTTCGCGGGCGATCCTGTGCTGGCCTTTGCCGCCATCGATCAGGATCAGATCGGGCGCCACGGCTTCGCCCGTGGCCACTTTTTCGTAGCGGCGCGTCAGCGCCTGACGCATGGCGGCGTAGTCGTCGCCGGGCGTGACGCCGGCGATGTTGAAGCGGCGATAGTCGCTCTTCTTCATCGCGCCATCGACGCAGACGACGCAGGAGGCAACCGTCCCCTCCCCCATCGTGTGGCTGACGTCGAAGCATTCGATGCGCGCCGGCGGCTCGGCGAGATCCAGCGCCTCCTGGAGCGCCGCCAGGCGGCTGCCGGCGCGATTCTTCGATTGGCGGCGCGCGATCATCGCCAATTGCGCGTTCTTCCCGGCCATCGCCAGCCAGGCGCGCTCCTTCTCGTTCTTCGGCAGGCTGATGACGGCTTTCACGGCACCTTCCTCCGCCAGATCGACGCCAACGATGATCCGCCTGGGGACGGGATGTTCGAGATAGTGCTGGTCGATGAAGGCCGCGAGGGCCTCGGCAGCGTCGATCCCGCCCTCGGCATCGCGGGCCGGAAAGTTGGCCCGGTCGCCCAGATGAAGCCCGCCGCGCACCATGGCCAGATTGACGCAGACTTCCCCGCCTTCGGCGATGATGGCGAGGATGTCGGCGTCTTCCTCGCCGGTCGAACTCACGTACTGCCGGTGCAATACGGCCTGCAGGGCGCGGACTTGGTCGCGCAGCCGGGCGGCTTCCTCGAATTGCAAAGCCTCGGCGGCGGCTTGCATCCGTTCCGTCAATCCATCGATGACCTCTGATTGCCGGCCGCGCAGGAACAGTTCGGCAAGGCGTACGTCCCGTACATACTCCTCGCGCGGGAGCAGCCCGACGCAGGGCGCCTTGCAGCGCCCGATCTGGTGCATCAGGCAGGGCCGCGAACGATGCGCGAACACGGCGTCCTCGCAGGTGCGCAGGAGGAAGGTCTTCTGGATCAGTTCTATGCTCTGGCGCGCCGCCAGCCCGCTCGGGAAGGGGCCGAAGTAGCGCGACTTCCTGTCGAAGCCGCCACGGTGGTACGCCAGGCGCGGAAACTCGTGGCCGGTGAGGCAGATGTAGGGGTAGGACTTGTCGTCGCGGAAAAGGATGTTGTACTTGGGAACGAGCTTCTTGATCAGCGTGTTCTCGAGGATCAGCGCCTCGGCTTCCGAGCGCGTCGCGGTGATCCCGACATCCGCGACCTGTTGCAGCATCAGCGCGATGCGCGGACTCTGGCCGGTCTTCTGGAAGTAGGACGAGACGCGCTTCTTCAGGTTCTTCGCCTTGCCGACGTAGAGCACCTTCGCCTCGCCGTCGAGCATGCGATAGACGCCGGGCGACTCCGTCAGCGTCGCCAGGAACGCCTTCGAATCAAAGCTCGGCGCGGATGGCTGCGAAGACATCGTGAAAGTCAGCCGTGGTGAGACGCCGCGTCTGCGTGTTGTAGCGGCTGCAATGATAGGAATCGATCAGGATGCGTCCATCGGGCAATGCGTGACGCGCGCCATGGCCAAAGGCGAAGGTGCTTTGCTTGAGCCCGAGCGCCATCAGCACCGCTTTATGCGCCACCAGCCCGAGCGCGACGATCACACGCGTTTCCGGCGAGGCGGCCAGCTCCGCCGCCAGGAAGCGGTTGCAGGTCTTGATCTCGGCCGGCTCCGGCTTGTTCTCCGGCGGCAGGCACTTGACGGCATTGGTGATGCGGCAGTCCTTGAGTTCGAGGCCATCGTCCCGCGCCACCGACTCGGGCCGATTGGCGAAACCGAACTTGTGCAATGTCTCGTAGAGCAGGATGCCGGCATAATCGCCGGTGAATGGCCGGCCCGTGCGGTTGGCGCCGTGCATCCCGGGCGCCAGGCCGACGACCAGGAGCCTCGCGCGGGGATCGCCGAACGGAAGCACCGGACGGGCGTGGTAGGCGGGATTCCTGCCGCGAACTTCGGCCAGGAAGCCGGCGAGGCGCGGACAGGAAACGCATTCTTCGAGCATTGGGCTAGGATACCGCATGCGGATCAGCTGCGACCTCTTCTGCCGCGTGGTCGACAATCTCGGCGACGCGGCTGTCTGCTGGCGCTTGGCGCGCCAGTTGGCGCTCGAATTCGGCTGGCGCATGCGCTTGTGGATCGACGACCCCTCGCCCATCGACGCCCTCGCGCCCGACCACGCATCGCTACCGGTCGACATAAGGCATTGGCCGGACGATTTCCCGGACGCGGAGCCGGCGCGGGTGGTCATCGAAGCCTTCGCCTGCGAACTGCCGCCGCGCTATATCGGGCGCATGGCCACCCTGCCCCGCGCACCGGTCTGGATCAACCTCGAGTATTTGTCGGCCGAGCGCTGGGTGCCTGGCTGCCATGGCCTGCCCTCGCCACATCCGACGCTGCCGCTGACCAAACACTTCTTTTTTCCCGGATTTGCCGCCGGCACCGGCGGGCTGATTCGGGAGCGGGACGCCGATTTCGGGCCGCGGGGGATTGGTGCCGCGCTGTCGATCTCGATGTTCTGCTACGAAAATCCGGCGCTGCCGGCGCTGCTCTCGGCTTGGGCCGGCGGCGACGAGCCCGTCATCTGCCGCATCGCCGACGGCTTGCCACGCATCCAGGTCGCCTCATGGCTGGGCGAGCCGTTCGAACCAGGCGCGATAACGCGGCGCGGCGCGCTGCAACTCGCCGCCCTGCCCTTCGTGCCGCAGCCGGACTACGACCGGCTGCTCGGCGCCTGCGACTTGAACTTCGTGCGCGGGGAGGATTCCTTCGCGCGCGCCCAATGGGCGCGGCGGCCATTCGTCTGGCAGGCATACCCCCAGGCCGATGGCGCCCACTGGCCCAAGATCGAGGCTTTTCTCGATCTTTATGGCCGCGCGCTGCCCGGGGATCGGCGTGCCGCCACGGCTGACTTTCACCGGGCCTGGAACGGCCGGGGCGACATCGCCGCCGCCTGGCCGGCCTTCCGGGCCGCCCTGCCCGCCCTCGCCGACCACGCCATGCCCTGGACCGAGGAAATCGCAAGTCACGGAAATCTTGCGGAAAATCTGGTGCGTTTCTGCGCCGGGCGGCTATAATGCGCGGCTTATTTTTCAGCCCCGCCGCTTAAGGCACACAAAGGCACGCAAAAGGCACGCAACATGAAAACCGCACAGGAACTCCGCTCCGGCAACGTCATCATGGTCGACGGTGCTCCGCTCGTCGTCACCAAGAACGAATACAACAAGTCCGGCCGCAACGCCGCCGTCGTCAAGTTCAAGTTCAAGAACCTGCTGACCGGCACGCCCTCCGAAGCCGTCTACAAGGCCGACGACAAGTTCGAGCAGGTGGTGCCGGACCGCAAGGAGTGCACCTACTCCTACTTCGCCGATCCGATGTACGTGTTCATGGATACCGAGTACAACCAGTACGAGGTCGAGGCCGAGAACATGGAAGACGCCATCCCCTACCTCGAGGACGGCATGCCGGTCGAGGTGGTGTTCTACGAAGGCAAGGCGATTTCCGTCGAGATGCCCAACTCCGTCGTGCGCGAAGTGGAATACACCGAGCCGGCCGTCAAGGGCGACACCTCCGGCAAGGTGCTGAAGCCCGCCCGCATCAAGCCCAGCGGTCTCGAAGTCATGGTGCCGATCTTCGTCGCCACCGGCGACAAGATCGAGATCGACACCCGCACCGGCGAATACAAGAACCGCGTCAAGTAAGAAAACCCAGGCGTCGATCTCTCGCGAAAATGGGGCGGCCTCGGCCGCCCCATTTTCATTGGCATGGCGAATACCCTCACTGACCACTCGGTCAATCGTCTGATTTAGCCAACTTTTTCTAAAGTTTTACGAAGTTACGTCGTAAAAATTATTACAGCCAACTCCGGACTATGGGAGTATTGGGAGGCTGGGCGCGCCTCGAGGGGGAGGAAAAGCCCGGATTCTCATGAACCGATTTGGAGATTGGCCACAATGACCATGCAACTTGGCGGGGATTATTGTCAGCGCAATGACCTCAAGACCGCAGTTCAGATTACCGAAGAAAGACTGCCCTTTACGGTCAAGCTGGTGACTACCGAAGAAGAAATGAGTAAAGCCGTTTCAATTCGCCATTCTGCTTACGCGCGCCATGTTCCCGACTTCGCGGAACAGCTCAAGCGCCCGGAAAGCCGCGACTACGAGGACGGGACGGCAATTCTCCTGGCTGAATCGAGGCTGGACGGCACGCCGCTGGGCACCATGCGGATTCAGACCAACCAGTTCGGTCCCCTTGGCCTGGAACAGTCCGTCGACTTGCCGGACTGGCTCGAAGGCCTCAGCCTGGCCGAAGCGACCCGCCTGGGCATCAGCGAATCCCGCGAGGGCCGGGTGGTCAAGACTTTCCTCTTCAAGGCCTACTATCTGTATTGCCTGCACGCCGAAATCGACTGGATGGTGATCACGGCCCGCAAGCCGCTGGACCGCCAGTACGACGCGCTGCTTTTCCGCGACGTATTCGGCGCGAGCGAATACATCCCCATGAGCCACGTCGGCAACATGCCGCACCGCGTCATGGCGCTCAAGGTGAATGATGTCGAACCAAGCTGGAACGCGGTTCGGCATCCCCTCTACAAAGTGTTCTTTCACGTCAATCATCCCGATGTCGACGTCGGTGGCACGCTCGGCGACGCTCGCGGAGATGGCATGGCGATGCCGTCGCACGCCACGCATTTCCCGATGGGATTACGTCCCCAATAACATGGCCATGACCGTCTTCGCGTCCGCGTGCGTGGCCACCTGCCTGTCCCACCGGGACCGGCGGAGCGCCACGAACGCATGGAACCGCGCAAGACGCTGCTAGGCCGACTCGGGGCATTCGAGCCACCGACGATGGAGTCGCTGCTATGCAGCGTCTCCATCATCGGAGTTCCGCTGTTCATCGCGCTGTTCTCGGTGCTCATGTTGCTGGTGGGCGCCGATCACCAACATGATACCGGCGGTACCCGACTGTCATTCTCGGTGCAGGCCGAGCCGGATGACTCCCTCAACGCATTCAGACCGCTTTCCGAGAACCAATCCGATCCGCCGCTCACCCTTTACGACACGCGACGCGCCGAGACCCCGCTTTGGCTGCAATTCACCTTCGCGGGAGCGGCCAATGGTGAAGGCGACGCCCACCTGATCGAGTTCCCCTCGCGCCATGCCCGTTCGCTGAGTTGCTGGACCGCCACCGGCAACTTTCTGGGCAGCGTGGATCGAACGGGCGGCAAGGGGGCGTTGCACCCCGTGAAGTCCGGCTTCGTTCTGAACGGCGCGAATATCGAGGGTGGAACCCGGATCCAGTGTCTCGGTCGCTTTGCCGGTCCGGCCAAGGTGAGCTTGCTGCAATGGACCCAGGCGGGCATGGAAAGCTCCGTTCAGAGCTTCCATCGCGAATCCGGCCTGCTCGATGGCGGCCTGATCGTCCTGTGCCTCTTCATCGTGGTCAGCGCCATCGTCAGCCGGGAATCCATCTACGTCCTGTTCGCGGCCTGGCTGTTCATGAATCTGCGCATGGCGGCGTTGTCCACGGGCTGGGACACGCAATGGCTGTCCCATACCGTGCCCATCGACTGGTTGCTGCCGATGCGCAAACTGACGATGGCGACCTATTATTTCCTGACCATCGCCTTGTTCAGCCGCCTGTTCCGCGGCGACATCAACAGAATCGGTGGTTCGACACTGCTCGCGATCATCCAGTGGTCATGCCTGCCCATGCTGCTGCTTGCCCTGGTCGCCGCGTACGCATCCTTCCTGCCCATCCTTTGGGGCGCAACCGCGTTCGCCATCGTGGTGATGTGCTTTCTCCTCTTCCGGCTTCTCTTCATCGCCCGATCGTCCACCCTGTTCTGGTACGGCGGCTCGATCGCCATCGCGCTGTTCGCGAGCGGGTATGAAGTCGCGGCGGCGGCGCTCGGATTCGCCGATTTCATCGGCAAGGTCAACAGCGTCACCGCCGCGCTGGCCTCCGCCCTCATGGCGGCGCTGGCCATCGCCGAACAGGTGCATCACGAGCGACTCGAACGGCTCAAGGCGCAATCGGAATTGCGGCATACCTATGAGGCCGCGCCAGTCGGGCTGTTCACGCTCGATGAAAAAGGCAACTTCCATCGCTGCAATCCGGCGCTGCGCGACATGCTCGGCATCAAGGAAGCCTGCTCCGAGATTCGCCACTGGACCGACTATTTCGACGACGCCACCTGGGAGCACTTCCAGCGCGTCGCCGCCGAGGAAGGCGAACTGGACCTGTCCGGACGGTCCGATGGCACGGTCGCCAACAAGACCTTCCACATCAAGGCCGCTTTCGCCGGCGGACGCATCGAAGGATCGCTGCAGGACATCACGGAACGCACCCTCGCCCACCAGCGGCTCCGCTATCTGGCCGAGTACGACCCCCTCACCAACGCCCTCAATCGCCGCGGTATCGAAAAGACCCTGAACGAGGCCGTCCAGGGCCTGGTCAATGGACGAGCGCTCGCCATCGCCTATATCGATCTCGACAGATTCAAGCTGATCAACGACCTGTATGGCCACACCACGGGCGACGAAGTGCTCAGGATCATCAGTCAGCGCATCGTTTCCCATCTGGGCGCGCATCAGAAACTGGGACGGGTTGGCGGCGACGAATTCGTCATCGTCTTTCCGGGCACGACCATCCGCCAGGCCACCGACGTTTGCCGCAGGGTGATCGCCAGCATCGAGGACGAGCCGTGCCAGATCGAGGACAAGGCCTTTCAGGTCCGCTGTTCGATCGGCCTGGTCGACGTAGCCAATGAATCGATCGCCCAGGATGCCATCTCCATCGCCGATCGTGCCTGTCGCGCGGCCAAGGGAAGTTCCGACAGCCTGGTGGTTTATGACCGCGATGCCACCGCCTTCAAGGAACGCGCCGACGAACTCAACATGGTGGCGCGTTTCGGCGTTTCCCGCGTTCCCGACGGCCTGTTCCTCGAAATGCAGCCGATCATGTCGCTGGCCCGTCCCTATGATTCGCACAATTTCGAGGTTCTGCTGCGGCTGCGCGAGCCGGATGGCACCATCACCCCGGCCGGAAGAATCATCGGCGCCGCCGAAAGCAATGGCCGCATCGCGCTGATCGACCGCTGGGTGCTCGGGACGCTGTTGCAATGGCTGGCCGAGCATCGCGCCCGCCTGGCGAAGACGCGCTTCATCTGCCTCAACCTGAGCGGCGCCTCGCTCAATGACGAACGCTTCATCCAGGATGCCTTCTCCATGCTCGCCGAAGCGGGGAGCGTGGTCGACCTCCTTTGTTTCGAGATCACGGAAAGCGTGGCGCTCAACGACCTGGGCAACACCAACCGCTTCATCGACAAGGTGCGCGGCCTGGGCGCCAAGGTGGCGCTCGACGATTTCGGCGCCGGCTATACATCGTTCTCCTATCTGAGGGAATTGTCGGCGGATGCGGTGAAGATCGATGGCGCCTTTGTCCACGACGTCACCGCGCATCCCGCCAACCTGGCCATCGTCGAGGCCATCGCGGAACTGTCACGCAACCTGGGCATGAAGACGATCGCCGAGTGGGCCGAGGATGTCGCCACCGTCGAGGCGCTGACCGAAGTCGGCGTCGATTACGTTCAAGGCTTCGCCATCGCCCGGCCGCTGGCACCCGAACGCATTCTCGCCGCCCAGTCGTCCGCCGAACTGATCGAGGATCAACAGGTCGCCCGCTTCGTCACCGAGCGCATCCTGCACGCCAGCGATCTGGTGCGGTGGCAGCCGACAGCCGGATCGCGGCACTGGTATCGGCCGCACTGAAGCCCGCCGGATTTCGAGCGCCCGGCGGCGGCACGACAGCTGTCAGGCCCGATGGATGTCCGGCATGTGCCCCGCCAAGCGCTCGACCACGGCACGCCCCGCCCGATACTTGTCCTGCCCCGATAACTCGGCGAACGACCAGCCGGGCCGGGCAGGCAGCAACCGGGCGATCCGGGCCGGCCCCGGGGCATCCACCCGCGGCCGCCAGCGATCGAGGACCTCGCCGACCGCATCGGGCGAGTTGCAGATGATCAGCATGTCGCAGCCGGCGCGCCACGCCGCCTCCGCCCGCGCCACCATGTCTCCCGCGAATGCCGCCCCTTCCATCGACAGGTCGTCGCTGAAGATCACGCCGTCGAAGCCCAGTTCTCCGCGCAGCTTGCCGAGCCAGATCGGCGAGAATCCCGCCGGCCGGTCATCCACCCGCGGATAGATCACGTGCGCCGGCATGACGGCGTCGAGCTTGAGCCTGCGGTAGGGGGTCAAATCCGGTTCCAGTTCGGTCAGGCTTCGTTCGTCGACGGGGATGGCGAGATGGGAATCCGCCTCCACCCAGCCATGCCCCGGGAAATGCTTGCCACAGCAAGCCATGCCGGCCGCGTGCATGCCGTCGATCAGCGCCCCCGCCAGCGCCGTGACGGCCTCGGGGTCGCCGTGAAAGGCGCGATTGCCGATCACGCCGCTTCTGCCCCAATCCAGGTCCAGCACCGGCGCGAAGGAGAGATCGACGCCCAGCGCGCGCAACTCGGCGGCCATCAGATAGCCGATGTCATGCGTGCATTCGCACGCGGCGCGCGGCGTTGCCTGCCACCAGCCGCCGAGTTCGCGCATCGCGGGCAGCGCGGTGAACCCTTCGCGGAAGCGCTGCACGCGACCGCCTTCGTGATCCACCGCGATCAGCAGCGGCGGCTCGCGCAGTCCGTGGATATCGGCGCACAACGCCTGCAACTGCTGGCGCGACTCGTAGTTGCGGCTGAACAGGATGACGCCGCCGACCAGCGGATGGCGCAGGCGTTCGCGCTCGGGCGCCGTCAGCTCGGTGCCGGCGATGTCGATCATCAGGGGGCCGTGGGTCATCGCTGCTCCGCAATCACGTAGGCGACCGCGTAATCACGCTCGTCGCTGATGGAAAGATGAACGGTCAGATGCCGCTCGTCGAGCCAGGCCGCCAGTTCCGGCGAATACGAGAACCCGGGCTTGCCCAGGTCGTCGTGCTCGATGGCGATCGCCGTCAGCAGCACCGGTACGCGAATGCCCGTGCCGAGGGCCTTGCCGAGCGCCTCCTTCGCCGCGAAGCGCTTGGCCATGAGGCGTTCGGGATGGGCGTTGGCCCGGCAGGCGGGAATTTCACCGGCCGCCAAAACCCGGCTCATGGCGCGCTCGCCGTGGCGTTCGAGCAACTCCGCCATGCGCGCAACCGCCACGATGTCGGTGCCGATACCGAAGATCATCCCGCCGACGCCTCGCGCATGAGCCGCTTCATCCCGGCAACCGCCTCGCGCATGCCGACCAGCACCGCGCGGCTGACGATGGCGTGGCCGATGTGCAGTTCGCGCACACCCGCCAGGGCGGCAATCGGCTGCACGTTGTAGTAGTTGAGCGCATGGCCGGCATTGAAGCGCATGCCGAGATCGCGGATCGCGGCACCCGCGGCGCGGATCTTCGCGAGTTCGGCCAGAACCGCCGCGCTCTCCGAATCGCGGCCATGTTCGTGGAAGGCATGCGCGTACGGCCCCGTGTGTATCTCGCAGACGCGCGCGCCGATACGCGCCGCCGCCTCGACTTGCGGCAGTTCGGCATCGATGAAGACGCTGCTGACGATGCCCGCATCGGCGAGCTTCGCCACCGCCACCCTGAGCTTGGCTTCCTGGCCGGCGACGTCGAGGCCGCCCTCGGTGGTGATTTCGTGGCGTCCTTCCGGCACCAGCATGGCCATTTGCGGCTTGAGCCGGCAGGCAATGGCGACCATTTCCTCCGTGGCCGCCATCTCCAGATTGAGCTTGATGTGGGTCATCCCGCTCAGGCGCTCGACGTCGTGATCCTGGATGTGGCGGCGATCTTCGCGCAGATGCACGGTGATGCCGTCGGCGCCGCCCAGATGCGCCTCGACGGCCGCCCAGACGGGGTCGGGCTCGTACGTGCGGCGCGCCTGGCGGATCGTCGCCACATGGTCGATGTTCACTCCCAGTTCGATCATAGTTCCTGTAGCTCCACGAATATCCTTCTCGATTGCAGCGGCTGCCCGCCCAGGTAATGCGACATCAACTGCCGCATCAGCGCCTTGCTCTCGGCCAGCGTACGCGGATCGCTGTAGTCGTCGGCCGCCAGATCCAGCAGCGTCTTGCCCGTGAAAGTCAGCCCTGGCGACACGCCGACGGTCTCGCCCGCCTCGACCACACCGCGTTCGACCTGATACGCATAGAGACTGTCCGCCCGCACGGGCTCGCCGCTGCCGGCTTCGCGATCGAGCGAAAGGCCATAACCCAGTTCACGCAGCAGGCTCTTCTCGAAGCGGCGTAATTCGGCGGTTTCCGTGTTGCCTCCGGCCAGCGCCGTCAGCGCCTCCGCGTAGGCGTCGAACAGGGCCGCATGCGGGTCCTCCCGCGGCAGCAGCCTGATCAGCAATTCGTTCAGATAATAGCCGAGCAGGAGCGACTTGCCCGTCAGCAAAGGCAGGCCGCCCTGCCATTCGGCCCTGGCCAGGGTCTTGACCTCGCCGCCACCGAACCAGCCCAGTTCAAGAGGCTGAAAACTCATCAACACGCCCCGGAGTGCCGAGCGCGGCCGTCGCGCTCCGCGTGCCAGCAGCGCGAGGCGTCCGTGCTGACGGGCGAAAACATCCAGCACCAGGCTGGTTTCACTATAAGGATGCGCGTGGAGCAGGAATGCCGCCGCGCCATCGATGCGCTGGCGCTGCGCGCTCATTCGTAGCCGAGGCTCTTCAACGCCCGCTCGTCGTCGGCCCAGCCGCTTTTCACCTTGACCCAGGTTTCGAGCCAGACCTTGCCGCCGAACAGCGCTTCCATGTCCTTGCGCGCATCGGTGGAGATGCGCTTCAGGCGCTCGCCGCCCTTGCCGATGACGATTCCTTTGTGGGCCGCCTTGTCGACGACCACAGCGGCATAAATGCGGCGCAAGTCGCCCCGCGGGTCGAGTTCGTGCTCGAACTTCTCGATTTCGACGGCGATGCCGTAAGGCAGCTCCTCGCCGAGATTGCGGAACAGTTTTTCGCGCAGCAGTTCCGCGGCCAGGAAGCGCTCGGAGCGGTCGGTGATGTCGTCGGCATCGAATGCCGGCGGCGCGACGGGCAGATGCTTCGCCGCCGCCTTGAGCAGTTCGTCGAGATTCTCGCCGCGCTCCGCACTCACCGGAACGATGTCGGCAAACCCGAATTCCTTGCTGGCCTTCTCGAGGAAAGGCAGCACCTCGGCGCGATCCGCGAGGCGATCGACCTTGTTCACCACCAGAATCACCGGCCTGTCCTTCGGCAATAGCGAAACGATGTCCAGTTCGCCGCCGCTCCATCGGCCGGCTTCCACGAGGAACAACACGACATCGACGTCCGCCAGGGTCTGGGTGACGCTGCGGTTCATCAGCCGGTTGAGCGCGTTGCGGTGCTGTTTCTGGAAGCCCGGCGTATCGACGAAAACGAACTGGCAGTGATTGCCGCCGAGGTCCGTGGTCAACACGCCGTGGATGCGATGGCGCGTCGTCTGGGCCTTCTTCGACGTGATACTGACCTTCGCGCCGACCAGCCGGTTGGTCAGCGTCGACTTGCCGACGTTGGGGCGTCCCACGACGGCGAGATAACCGGTGCGAAAATTCCCGGTCGTCGTCATGTTTTCGACATGGCCTCGATGGCGTTGCGCGCGGCCGCCTGTTCGGCGTTGCGCCGGCTGCTTCCGGAACCCGACGCCCGGATGTCCAGGCTGGGGATCGCGCATTCGACCTCGAACTCCTGGGCGTGCGCCTCGCCGCGCGTGCTCACCAGCACATACTGGGGCAAGGGCAGCTTCCGGGCCTGCAAGCGCTCCTGAAGCTCGGTCTTGGCATCCTTCGCCGAAGCGCGGGGATCGAGTTGGGCGAGCAGCGGCTGGTAGAGGCTTTCGACCACGCGCCTGGCGTCCGCGAAGCCGCCATCCAGATAAACTGCACCGATCACGGCCTCCAGGCCATCGGCCAGAATGGACGGACGACGAAAGCCGCCGCTTTTCAGTTCGCCCTCGCCCAGCCGAAGCAGATCACCAAGCCGCAGCGACTGGGCAAGATCGGCCAGCGTGTCCTGCTTGACCAGGCTGGCGCGCTGACGGGACAGGTCGCCCTCGCGCAGGTGGGCGAAGCGCTCGAAGAGCAGCGTGGCCACGATGCAATTCAGCACCGAATCGCCCAGAAACTCCAGACGCTCATTGTGTGGCGAGCCATGACTCCGGTGGGTAAGCGCCTGGCCAAGCAATTCCGGGCGGGCGAAGCGATGGCCCAGCCTCCGTTCCAGCGCTTCGGCGGACATCACCGGTTCGAGGCACCCTCGAAGTCGATCAGCAGACTCACCGGACCGAACAGCGGAATCTGCCGCGAATAGGCGAACGACAGAACCAGTTCGTTGCCGTCCTTGGTGACGTCGATGTCGGTGCCCCTGATGACGTCGTCGATCTGGTCGATGTTGGCCCGCCTGTCGAAGGCCCGGCGAATTTCCGAAACCGAGGCCGATTTCAGGCTCGCGTCGCCCGCGATCGCCTTGATGCTCGCCATGATCTTGCCATAGTCGATCACATGAGGGGCGACCTTCATGCCGACGACGGCAACCAGCACGATGAGCAGTCCGGCGAAGATCAGCCCGGTGAGAGTCATGCCGCGTTGCGCGCTTCTGTTGACGTTCATGTTCCGCCCTTTACTTGAACGAACCAATACGCTTCCAGTCACTGAAGTTCAACCAAATGAAAAATGCCTTGCCGACCAGGTTCTCGTCCGGCACGAAACCCCACACGCGGCTGTCCTGCGAGTTGTCGCGGTTGTCGCCCATCATGAAGTAATGGCCGGGCGGAACCACGCACGAGAAACCTTCGGCATTGTAGTGGCAATTGTTTCGATGCGGAAACTGCATCACGTGGGCGACGTAGGGTGGCGCTTCGTCTTCGATCAGGGTTTCATGCTGCACGCCGCCCAGGGTTTCGACAAAGCGCGGCGTGTAGAACAGCCGCTCCTTGTCCAGGAAATCGCCATTCCGATGTATCTCGACGGCCTGGCCGTTGATGGTGATCTGCTTGTTCCGGTACTCGACCTTGTCGCCCGGCAGGCCGACGACACGCTTGATGTAGTCGAGCGAGGTATCGACCGGATAGCGGAACACGACGACATCGCCACGTTGCGGTGAATTGAGTTCGATCACCTTCTTGTTGATCACCGGCAGGCGTATGCCGTACGTGTATTTGTTGACCAGGATGAAGTCGCCGACCAGCAAGGTGGGAATCATCGAGCCGGATGGAATCTTGAACGGTTCGACCAGGAACGAGCGGAGCAGGAATACGATCAGAATGACCGGGAAAAAGCTGGCGCCATATTCCACCCACCATGGGTCCCCGGCGCTGGCCGCGCGCTTCTTGCGGAAGACGTAACGGTCGGCCAGCCAGAGAATTCCCGTGGCGATGGTCAGCAAAAACAGGATCAGGGCGAAGTTCATTCAATCGACTCTCAGCACGGCCAGGAAGGCATCCTGGGGAATCTCGACACGGCCGACCTGCTTCATGCGCTTCTTGCCGGCCTTCTGCTTTTCGAGCAGCTTCTTCTTGCGGGTGATGTCGCCGCCGTAGCACTTGGCCAGCACGTCCTTGCGCATGGCCTTGACGTTCTCGCGCGCCACGATGGTCGAGCCTATCGCCGCCTGGATGGCGACATCGTACATCTGGCGCGGAATCAGGCTGCGCATCTTCGCCGCCAGTTCCCGGCCGCGATAGGCGGCATTGGCGCGATGGACGATCACCGACAGCGCATCGACACGGTCGCCGTTGATCAGCACGTCGAGCTTGACGACGTCGGCGGCCCGGTATTCCTTGAACTCGTAGTCGAGCGAGGCGTAGCCGCGCGACACCGACTTGAGCTTGTCGAAGAAGTCCATCACGACCTCGTTCATCGGCATCTCGTAGATCAGCTGCACCTGGCGGCCGTGGTAGCGCATGTCGATCTGGTTGCCGCGCTTCTGGTTGCACAGCGTGATCACCGGGCCGACGTAGTCCTGCGGCATGAAGATCGTCGCGGTGATGATCGGCTCGCGGATCTCCTGGTACTTGCCGACCTCGGGCAGCTTGGCCGGGTTCTCGACGTGGATCGTCGAGCCGTCGTTGAGCACCACCTCGTACACCACCGTCGGCGCGGTGGTGATGAGGTCCATGTCGAACTCGCGCTCGAGGCGCTCCTGCACGATGTCCATGTGCAGCAGGCCGAGGAAGCCGCAGCGGAAGCCGAAGCCGAGCGCCTGCGACACCTCGGGCTCGAACTGCAGCGAAGAGTCGTTCAGGCGCAACTTCTCGAGCGAGTCGCGCAGCTGGTCGTACTCGGAGGACTCCACCGGATACAGGCCGGCGAACACCTGCGGCTTGATCTCCTTGAAGCCGGGCAGCGGCTCCGTCGCGGGCCGGTCGGCCAGCGTCACGGTATCGCCCACCTTTGCCGCCTTGAGCTCCTTGATGCCGGAGATGACGAAGCCCACCTCGCCCGCGGAAAGCGTGTCCTTCGGCTGCGACTTGGGCGAGAACACGCCGACCTGCTCGCATAGATGCACGGCGCCGGTCGACATCAGCCGGATGCGATCCTTTGCCTGCACCGCCCCATCCACGACGCGCACCAGCATGACGACGCCGACGTAGTTGTCGAACCACGAATCGATGATCAACGCCTTCAGCGGCGCCGACGGGTCGCCCTTCGGCGGCGGAATACGGGCGATGACCGCATCGAGGATGTCGTCCACGCCCATGCCGGTCTTGGCAGAACAGGGAACGGCCTCGGAAGCATCGATGCCGATCACGTCCTCGACTTCGGCCTTGGCGGTCTCCGGGTCTGCCTGCGGCAGATCCATCTTGTTCAGCACCGGCACCACCTCGACGCCAAGATCGAGCGCCGTGTAGCAGTTGGCGACCGTCTGCGCCTCGACGCCCTGCGAAGCGTCGACCACCAGCAGCGCGCCCTCGCAGGCCGAGAGGCTGCGCGAAACCTCGTACGAGAAGTCGACGTGGCCCGGGGTGTCGATCAGATTGAGGTTGTAGCGCCTGCCGTCGCGCGCCTGGTACCAGAGCGCGGCCGTCTGGGCCTTGATGGTGATCCCGCGCTCGCGCTCGAGATCCATCGAGTCGAGCACCTGCGCTTCCATTTCCCGATCGGAAAGGCCGCCGCAGCGCTGGATGATGCGGTCCGCCAACGTGGACTTGCCGTGGTCGATATGGGCAATGATCGAGAAATTACGAATGTGATTCAATATGTTGCGGATCAGCCCTCAAGCGCCCAGCGCCCTCGTGCCGCATCCGATGCGTAATCGGGACGGGCGCGGATTATAACCTGAAGCGGTGCCACCGCCCGGTGGCACCGCGCGTCCATCAAAGTCTGGCTTTCAGTTCCCTGAGACGCGCGGCGCTATCCCGATCGACGCTCATCTTTTCCAGTCCCTCGATCAGTGTCGCCGCCTCCTTTTTGTTCCCCTGCTCCGCCAGGAGTTCCGCGAGATGGATTTTCACCACCGGGTTTCCTGGCGCCAGCGCCAGTGACAGCCTGAGATTCGCGATCGCTTCCACCTTCTTGCCGGCCAAGGCCTGGGCGCTGGCGAAGGTGTCCAGCACCTGCGGATTGTCCGGCATGAGTTCCATGGCTTTCTGGGCGGTCGCCAATGCCGCCGGGTTCTTCGCCAGCACGTAGACCCACGCCAGATCGTTGAGGGCAATGGCGTTGCGCGGCTCGATCTTCACGATGCTATCGAGATGCCCGGCCGCCGCGACATAGTCCTGTTGGCCAAGCGCCCGCCTGGAAGCCATGGACATGGCCGGAATACTCCGTGGATGCTTTTTCAGCCAGTCGTTCAGTTCCTGGCTCGCCGTGGCTTCTCCGCCAGTACGGTCGTGGAGTTCGACACGGCGGAGCAACGCTTCCTCTTCCGCGCCAGCCTGGGCCGCTTCGTCATAGGCTTTGATGGCGGCCGCCTTGTCGCGTGCCCGTGCCTGCACATCGCCCTTGAGGAACAGCCCCGCGATGCGCTGCTTCGGTTTGCTTGCCAGCATATCGGCGGTCAGCAGCGCATCCTCGACCTGCTTCTGATCGACCTGCGCCAGAGCGAGCACGCGGTACGCCAAGGCCTCCTCGGGATGATCCGAGACGACTTTGCGAAGCGCGAGTATCGCGTCCTGGGCTTTCCCGGCCGCCAGCAGCACGCGGGCTCGTTCAAGGCCCCAATGGACGCGGTCGGGAAACCGGCTTTCCAGTTCGGCGTACTTTGCCGCCGCTTGATCGAATTTTCCGGCTGCTTCCAGCGTGGCGGCCATCAGCCCGCCCGTCGCGGCATTGTCCTCGAGGGCGGCTTCGCCCTCCTTGGCGATAGCGACTGCCTTGTCCGTCTGCCCGGCCGCGAGCCAATGGTTGATCGCTGCGCGACGAACCGGCAGCGATGCCGGATCGGCGGCCATCCCCTTCGCCAATATGGCGGCCACGGTTTCGACATCCGCGCCTTCCGCGTTCAGTTTCATCGCATGATCCAGATAGATCCGCGGATTCCTGGTGCCGGAATCGATGGCCTTGCGCATGCGCGCCTCGTACTCCTTCCTGCGCTCGGGTGTCGTTGCCGTCCTGGCAAGCGCCATCAGCGCCGGATGATAGTCGGGCTGAATATCGAGCGCCTTCCCGGTCAGTTCCAAGGCCGCGTTCTCGTCGCGCGCCATGCCGGACAGGGCGGCCTGCCAGAGCAGCGGTTCCGGTTCCTTCGGACGGCGCTCGACCTCGGCCTTGGCGATTTCCCTGGCCGTGTCGAGCATGCCCATCCCGGTCGCGGCACGGAATGCCCGCTCGCGAAGCCGGGCATCATCCTTGGCAAGTTCCATGACCTGGGCGATCGTCTTCGCGGCCTCGGCTTTCTTGCCGGTGGCGAATCTCATCTCCGCCAATCGAACCAGCAGTTCCCCGACGGGGGGCTGCGTCTCGGCGGCCGCCGTCAACTGACGCAGGGCGGCCGCCCTGTCCCCCCGCGCCCACGCCAGGTCGGCCGAGGCGGCCAGCAAGCTACGATCATTGGGAGAAAGAAGCAGCGCCCGTTCCAGCGTTTTCGCCGCCGACGCGGTGTCGCCGCGCTTCAGGTCGAGTGCCAACTTCAGACGCAACGCGGACAGCGAAGAAGGGTTCTTCGACAACAGTCGTTCGACATGAGTCTCCGCCGAGGCAAACTCCCCCTTCTCGAGTTCGATTTGGGCCGCCAGCAGCAAGGAAGGCGCATGATCCGGCAACTTGCCGAGCACCTTGGAGGCCGTGCCATGTGCATCGTCGAGCTTGCCGGCGCGCGCCAGGAACAGGGACTCCAGGTAGGCCGTCCGGTAGTAGCTCGGCGCCATCTGCTTCAGGCGGTTCAGCAAGCCCTGGGCTTCCTCCAGCTTGCCCGCATGAAACAACTGCTCGGCGTATTCTCCGATCACGCTGGGATAGCCGGCCGCCAGATCGTATGCCGCTTTCATGGCTTCGAGCGCCTTGGCGCCATCCCCGCGCGCCCCATGAGCGCGGCTCGCGGCCCGCAGAACCCACCATGGCGCCTTGCCGCTTTGCAATACCGAGTCGAGTTCGGCAAGCGCCTCCTCCGTCCGCCCGGCCAGCACCGAGGTTTGTGCCCGCGCCAGCATGACCGCCGGCGCATTCGATTCGGCCTTGGCCAATTGGGCCGTGGCGGACTCCTTCCTGCCGAGCGCCAGTTGTGCCAGCGCCACGATTCCGCGCAAGTCGCTGTCGGCGGAGGGCAGCGCCAACTGCCTGTCGCCAAACTCACGCACGATCGTCTGCACATCGCCGCGGTCGAGCATCAGGATGGCAATTCGCGGCACCAGGTCGTCGGCGTTCCCACCCAGGTCCAGGGCTCGCCGATAGTTCTGCTCGGCGCCATTCTGATCGCCGGTACGCTCGAGCGTCTCGCCCAGGGCGAGACGTGCGTCCAGGGAGTTTGCATCGGCCTGGACCGCGTTGCGGAACTCGATGACGGCCGACGCGAGTTCGCCCTTGGCGAGGAAGTCCTTCCCCCTCTGAAGGCTGTCGGGCGCCGGCTTCGAGCAGCCGCCCGCGAACAAAATGGCGGCAATGACGGGAATGACGGAACGTGCGATGCTCGGTCTCACGTGAATAACCCCCTTATTGGCGATACTTGAATTCATCGATGAATGGATCAAGGCTGACCGAGATCGTCGCCATGTCGGATTCGTAACTCCGCCATCTTCCCACCGAAGACGCGTAAAGCGGCTTGGTCACCTGGGTCCGGCTCGGCGTGGCAACGAACTTTTCCGCGGCGCGCTTGTGAAAATCGACCACCGAAGCATCCCAGGGAAGGCCCAGGAAGTCGAATACGTTCCGGTAGCTCGCCTCGAAATTCGCGACCACGTTCTCGTAGCGCAATTCCAGGAACGGCAGCGTCAATTGTTTGCTGACATGGGACCACCAAGCCATCACCAGCGCGTAGAACCGCGACGTTCCCGCCCACGTCAGCATCTGGACGGTGGTAGGTGTCGGAACCATGAGCTGCATGAAACAACTGACACAGACATCGCGTGGATCGCGCATGACGAAGATGACTTTGGAATCGGGAAATACACAGTTGATAAGGCCGACATCGATGGTGTTCATGGTCAGCTTGTCGACGAACAGACCATCCCCGATCGTCTCGCCAAAACGGTCGTAAACCTTTTGCCAATAGAAGTCGCGGAGATGCTCCACTCCAGACTGATCAAGCAGGGCGAGTTTCTCCGCAGTACTCGTGCCGCGCTTCTCGATCCCGTGCAGTTCCCGCTTCAAGGCTGGAACGAGTTCCACTTCGTCGGCGACGAAAACATCGGGATGGGCATCGAGAACCTCTTGAGTCAGCGTCGTGCCGGAACGCATGAAGCCCATGACGAAACTGGGCGCGGGCCGGGGCGAAGAAAACGCGGTTCCGGCCCAGCGCTCCATGAGACGGCGATCGAACTGCGCGAGGTTCGTTTTGACCATCTCGGGAATCAGCCGCGCGTCCTGTCGCGCGTACTCGGGCAAGGACGTGGCGATTGCTCCAGCGGCGTGCAGATGCGGAAAGACTTGCTCGAAATCCCCCGTCGCGTCGAGGACGCGAGCCAACTCCTTGTGCGCGCGAAAGGCTTCCCTCGGATTCGGTTGCGCGGCGATGACTGTTTCCAGGCGCTCGCGCGCCGACGCGTGGCGACCGGCATCCGCCTCGAGGCTGGCGAGGAAGACCCGCATCATCTGGTTCGCCGGCGCAAGGGCCAGCGCCCTTTCGCCCACCTCAATCGCCTGTGTTTTCTTGTTGAGCTGCGCATAAGTCGCGGCGAGCAATTGCTGCCCCCGGAAATCCTCGGGCTTGACCTCGACCGCTCCTTGCAGCAATTCCAGCGCGGAGAGGTGCTCGCTCCAATGCTGCAACTGCCCGGCCACCTCCAATATGTAATTCAGGTTCTTGTCCTGCCTGGCCTTGACGAGGAAAGCACGGCCCGCCTCGAGCAGATGAGCGACGCCTTCGACACGTCGCCCGACGCTACAGAGAGCTTGTCCAAGCCATGCTCTGGCCTGGTGATTATCGGGATTCTCGCGCCACGCCGTTTCAAACCAGCGAGCCGCCTCGGCGGAATTGCGGGCCTTGGCTGCCGCAAGGCCGCGTTGCATGCTGTTATCCATGGCTTTCAATATACGATGGCCAGCGCGGAAGGCGGCCCGGAATCAAAGGGTACCGGTGGCATCGGCGGCGCTGGTGGCACTGGCCTGCGCACCAACCTGCCGTTTTTCGGTCATTCTAGCAATCCTCCACGATGGAACGCGACGGTCGATTCATCGGGAGTAATCGGGGACTAATCGGGACTGTCACGCCTGCGCACCGTGCGGCGGAAAAAAAGCGGCAGCCCGTGGGCTGCCGCTCGTCACGCGAATAAGCGCTGAATCAGGCGGACTTGCGCCGACGCGACGCGGCGACACCCGCCAGCGCCAAGCCGGCCAACGCCAAGGATGCCGGCTCGGGAACTCCGGGCTGCGGAGGAGCGGCGCCGAAGCCATCGAGATAAACATAACCCCAGTGGCCCGTGGGCTGACAGTCCGCGGCAAGAACCGACAGCGTGAAATCGTGACCACTCAAGCTGCTGTCGATCGTAAGCTGCTCGATCTGCCATGCCGCGGTGTAGTAGTTTCTGCCCGACAGGGAGAACCGCGGATCCACACCGCCACCACCACTGGCTGCGTTGTACTCCCGCGAAATCACGACGCTGTTGGTGGTGGTGTCCGTGAGGGTGATCTTCATCGTCGCCGCGTCACTCGTGCCATGAGCGCCGAGCATCACCGCCTTCCAGGCGAAGAAGATGTTGGGGTCGGTGTAATTGGTGACCGACTGCTCGATCAGGGAGGCATAGCCACCCCATGTGGTGTCCTCGACGCGGTAACCGTAGCTGCCGCCGTAGACCGTGGAACCCAAGGCCGCTCCCAGGTTCGGATCAACATAACCCGCGCCGATGACTGCCGAACGCATGCCGCTGTTATCGTTTGCCTTGACATAAGCCGGAGTCAAACCCGCGTTATTCACCCCCGCACGGTAGGCCGAGCTGTAAACATCCCACCCAGTTGGGTTGCCGTCTTCGAAGCCGCCATTTACGAAACCGGCTGCGTGAACATAGCCGGATATCCCCATCGAGGCGATTGCCACTGCGATGATCTTCTTCATTTCACCCTCCAATCAATAAAACGCTGTGTCGAACGATTTGTCCAGAAAGACACGCATCTCTTAGCATTATCCGTGCCAATGTAAACTTTTCTACATTAAAACAGCATGTTATTGATGTGCCAGGGGAAGGTCAGGGAAATACGAGGGGGAATTTGTAAATTTTCTCGACAAGTTCTTTACAAAGGCGAGGCGCCGTCTCCTGTTTGACGGAACGGGAGGTTTGCGGCGCCGAAACCCTTGCCCGGCGGGGATGTCACGGCGGCGATGGCAAGATGCCACGGCCGGGGAAAGTCAGCCGTGGCGACACGCCGCCCGGGCGCCTGTCTGTCGGCCTACTTGTCGCCGACGCCCTTGATGATGATGAAGGTCTGGGAGTCGCCGCGCCGCACGAGCAGCGTGATGGTCGAGGTCTTGTCGAACTTCGACAGCAGGCTGTTGAACTGCTCGACCGAGCGGATCTCGGTTTGCGCCCCCTTGCTGACCAGGGCGAGGATGACGTCGCCGGGGCGCAGGTCGGTACGCGCGCCGCCGTTGCGGATGTCCTCGACGATCAGGCCATGGTCGATGCCCAACTGCCGGCGCTGCTCCGTCGATGGTTCGCTCAACAGCAGGCCGAGTTTGTTCGGCGTGCCTTTCTCGATGCCGCCACCGCCCCGCCGCGGCCGGGAATCCGCCTTCTCGTCGGGCATCTCGGCCACGGTGACCGTGATATCGCGCGCGGCGCCCTTGCGCCAGACCTGGACGACGGCCTTGGCGCCCGGCGCGGTCGAGCCGACGATGCGCGGCAGATCGCTGGACTGGGCAACCGGCTTGCCGTCGAACTTGAGGATGACATCGCCCGCCTCGATGCCGGCCTTGTCGGCCGGCGCGCCTTTTTCGACCGAGGCGACCAGCGCGCCCTGGGGCTTGGACAGGCCGAAGGTATCGGCCAGTTCCTTGGTGACTTCCTGGATCGCCACGCCGATCCGCCCGCGATTGACCTTGCCGCCCGAGCGCAGTTGCGCCTGCACCTGCATGGCGACATCGATCGGAATGGCGAAGGACACGCCCATGTAGCCGCCGGAGCGGGAGTAGATCTGGGAATTGATGCCGACCACCTCGCCCTTCATGTTGAACAGCGGCCCGCCCGAGTTGCCCGGATTGATGGCGACGTCGGTCTGAATGAAGGGAACGAAATTCTCCTGCGGCAGGGAACGCCCCTTGGCGCTGACGATGCCCGCCGTGACCGAACTGTCGAAGCCGAAGGGCGAACCGATGGCCACCACCCATTCGCCGACCCTGAGCCGCTCGGGATCGCCCAGCTTGACCACGGGCAGGCCGTTGGCCTCGATCTTGATCAAGGCGACATCGGTGCGGCGGTCGCTGCCGATCACCTTGGCCTTGAACTCGCGCTTGTCGGTCAGCTTGACCAGCACTTCGTCGGCGTCGTCGACGACGTGGGCGTTGGTCAGCACGTAACCATCGGCGCTGATGATGAAGCCGGAGCCGAGCGACTGGTTGCGGAATTCCCGTGGCATGCCCGGGATCTGGCGGGGAATGAATCGGCGGAAGAACTCGTAGGCGGGATCATCCTCGTCGAACTGGAACCCCGGATGGCGGTTGCCCTTGATGACCTGGGTCGTGCTGACATTCACGACCGCCGGCCCCTGCCGCTCGGCCAGTTCGGTGAAGTCGGGCAACTCCCGGACCTGGGCATGGCCGGCGACCGAGAACATCATCATCCAGAAACAAAGCAAGACACGCATATTCATACCTGTACATTCCCGTGCAGTTGAACCACGACACTTTTGAGTCTCATCGAAACTAGCGGTTCCCTTGCCCGGCCGGCGCGGCGATCGACGAAACGCAGCGCCACCACCGACGACAACAGACCCGCGACCGTGCCCGCCGCGGCACCGGCATCACCCGCCAAAGTCAGTCCCGACGCAGCGCCGAGCAGCATCAGCATCAACGGCAAGCCATAAGACCACAGCGTCGCCCGCAGCACGGCGCCCTCGGGCACGCTGACGATGACGCTCTGGCCGACGCGCGCGCCGATGGTGTTGCGCACACGTTGCAAGGGACGCCTGGCGCGTCCGGCGCAACCGCCCTGCGTGCAGGTGGAACAGCCGCTGGCGGCATTGACGTCCAGCCAGGCATGATCGCCTTCCAGACGCATCACGACCGCTTCGTGCTCGGTCATGTCCGATTCATCTCCGCTTCATTTCGATGCCTTCGGCGAAACGCCGCAGCGCCGCCGGCGGCACGTCGCCCATGACGATCACCGCATGGTCGGCGATCTGCCGCCGATAGCCACTGACGGCGCCCATGGCGAACGCGCGCGGCTCTTCACCGCCCCGGCCCGCGCCCGGCTCGATGAATACCGAAATCGAGGCCAGGCCATCCGAGTAAATCAGCTGCAAGCCTTCCGGCGCGTCGGCGCGCAGCTGCCGCCGGGTTCCCGAAACACGGCGGAAACCCGGCAACAGCGCCTTGAGCTGCCACTGGCCGTCATCGCCCTTGACATCGCTGGATCGCATCTGCTGCACGCGCCAGTTCTCGCCCCTGGCGGCCTCGAACCGGGCCTTGATGGCCTCGATGTCCGGCGCGGCGCCATAGCGAAGCTCGGTGAAGGCAAAACTTTCCAGCGCCTGGCCTTGTTCGTCCAGCAGGCTGGCCTTCAACAGCAACCCCGTCTGCGGATCGATCCAGAACTGATGCCCGTAGCGAAACTCGTCGCGCGGATCGATCTGGATCGACTGGCTTTCGACCCCGGCAACCCGCGCCATCACGCCCTTGCGGACGTCGTAATACTCGGTCAGGCTGGCCAGGGCGCCCGGCCGCAGCGTCGGAAACAGCGGACGGGCGTTGCGCTGTTCGACGATGAGCATCCTGCTGTCGGGCAGGAAGCAGCGGACCTCGTCGTTTCGACGCATGACTTCGCGCGGACTGCCGTCCAGCACTTCCAGGCGCTCGAATTCGTTGCCGCCTTCGATCAGGTGGGTGATCCGCGACGTCTCGCTGCGCGAACCGCTCCGATAGACGAAGACCCCGGAATACGTCACCTTATGCGCCGCGGTGGCCACTTTCTGAAGCAGTTGCAGCGCCTCGCCGGCGCCGGTCTGGTGCTGCTGGGCCTGCGCCGGGGTTCCCTGGGCCATCCAGGCAAGGTAGCCCAGCCAGACAAGACGCGACGCGTACCTCATTGCCCGTCGCTGAACGCCGACACGGTGCGGATATGCTGGGCGCCACCCTGCATGTGCAAGCCCGGCGCGTTGGCCTGATGAGCCAGCAGGTATTCCTGATATTCGCCGAGCCCTTGCTTCGGCGCCGCGACCGCGCTGGCGGGCGATCTTTCCAGACGCACCATTTGCGGTGGTTGATCCGGCGAGGAAGCCTGCTGGGCAAAGGCCAGCCAGCCGACCACGGCCACGCCGGCGATCGACGCGGCCAGGGCAAACGCCGATCCCTGCCACTGGCGACGCGCCGGCGGTCTTGGCGCCAGCACCACCGGTTCATCCGCGAGGGATCGCATCACCCTGGCGGTCAGGTCGAGCGCCACCGGCTCCTCGCGCCGAAGAGCGGCGCCAATCGACTGGTAGTCGCCCCAACGCCTGCGCAAGTCGCTGCCGGCCTTGATGTCCGCCCACAGCCTGGGGGCCTCATGCGCCTCCAGTTCCCCGTCGAGCAAAGCTGAAAGCTCCTTGGTCATTTCACCATCTCCTGTCCGGGCCTGAATCCAGCAGAGGACGCAGCCTCGCCGCGATCGACTCCCGTGCGCGGAAAATCCGCGATCGCACGGTGCCGATCGGACAATCCATCGCCTGCGCGATGTCTTCGTAAGACAAACCGTCGATTTCCCTGAGGGTAATCGCGGTCCGAAGTTCCTCCGGCAGCGCCGCCATCGCGGCGTTGACCGTGTCGCCAATCTGTTTGGTCATCAGCAATCGCTCGGGCGTGTCGACCTCGCGCAACAGGTCGCTTTCGCCGAAAGCCTCCGCATCCTCGTTGTCAAATTCCGTGGTGGTCGGCGCCCTGCGGCCATTGGCAACCAGCCAGTTTTTCGCCGTATTGACGCCAATCCGGTACAGCCAAGTGTAAAACGCACTCTCGCCGCGAAACGACGGCAACGCACGGTAAGCCTTGATGAAAGCTTCCTGCGCAACGTCTTCGGCCTCGGCGGGATCACGGACCAGTCGCGATATCAGCCGCAACAGCTTGCGCTGATACTTCGCCACCAGCAGCCCATAAGCCTGCTTGTCGCCGGCCTGGACTCGCTCCACCAGTACCTGATCCGCTTCACGGTCTCCCATTGACGCTTGGCTTCCTGTATTGCCGGATCAACTTCCCGGAATCGATTCCCATCCCATCCGAAAGTATACTCCAGCATACCCGACCCACTCCGTCGGAAACCCACGGATCGAGGCTGTTTCGCCAGCACTAATGACCAGTCCGGCTCGCGTAAGTTCCGGCCAAATTGCCGATGATGGTATATTCGCCCGATCATGGCGTCCGGATTCCTGAAGCGCTTCGACGTCCTTGTTTTCGGCAGCGGCCTGGCCGGTCAGGCGGTAGCGCTACGCCTGGCCGACACGCATCGCGTTGCCTTGGTAACGAAGCGCGGCATCGAAGACTCGGCAACCGCGCGGGCGCAAGGCGGCATCGCGGCGGTCCTCAACGACGCCGATTCGATCGAAGCCCACATCCAGGACACCCTCACCGCCGGCGCCGGACTTTGCGATCCCCTGGCCACCCGCTTCGTGGTCGAGCGGGGGCGCGAGGCAATCGAATGGCTGATCGCGCAAGGCGTGCCTTTCACGCGCGGCGAGTCTGGCTACCACCTGACGCGCGAGGGCGGCCACAGCCACCGTCGCGTCATCCATGTCGCCGACGCGACCGGCGCGGCCGTCCAGGAGACCTTGACCAACAAGGTGCACGGCCATCCCAACATCACGGTGCTCGAGCGGCACATCGTGATCGACCTCGTGACCGGAGCCAAGCTCGGCCTGAACGCCAATCGCTGCTGGGGCGCCTATGTCCTGGACCTGGACGCGGACCGCGTCATGACGCTCGCGGCGCCGAACACGGTGATCGCCACCGGCGGCGCGGGCAAGGTGTACCTTTACACGACGAACCCCGACACCGCCACGGGCGACGGCATCGCCATGGCCTGGCGCGCCGGCTGCCGGGTCGAGAACATGGAATTCATCCAGTTCCACCCCACTTGCCTGTATCACCCGAATGCCAAGTCCTTCCTGATCAGCGAGGCGATGCGTGGCGAAGGCGGTCTCCTGCGGCTGAAGGACGGCACCCGTTTCATGCCCGACCACGACCCGCGCGCCGAGCTGGCCCCGCGCGACGTGGTGGCCCGCGCCATCGACTTCGAGATGAAACGGCACGGCCTCGACTGCGTGTTTCTCGACATGACCCACAAGGGCGAAGCGTTTCTGCGGGAGCATTTCCCCAACATTCACGCCCGCTGCGCGGAGCTTGGCATCGACATCGCCACCGAGCCGATCCCGGTGGTCCCGGCGGCGCATTACACCTGTGGCGGCATCAAGGTCGATCAGTCGGCGCGCACGGACATTCCGGGGCTCTACGCCCTCGGCGAAGCGGCCTGCACGGGGCTGCACGGCGCCAACCGTCTGGCCAGCAACTCTCTGCTCGAATGCGTCGTGTTCGCCGAAGCCGTCGCCGCTGACATCGAGACCCGGCAAACACCGATTCCGCCGCGCCTGCCGCGCTGGGACGAAAGCCGCGTCACCGACGCCGACGAGGAAATCGTCATCTCGCACAACTGGGACGAATTGCGGCGGTTCATGTGGGATTACGTCGGCATCGTGCGCACGACCAAGCGGCTCCAGCGGGCGATGAACCGGATTCGCCTGCTGGAACGCGAGATCGATGACTATTACGCCAATTTCAGGGTTTCCAACGACTTGATCGAGTTGCGCAACCTCGTGCAGACCGCGCATCTGATCGTGCGCAGCGCCATGCGGCGCAAGGAAAGCCGGGGCCTGCACTACAGCCGCGACTTTCCGGACGTGCTGCCGAAAACCCGCGGCACGGTGCTCACTCCCTCGCGGCGCTGACCGGCCACCTCAGGGCGACCCGCAGTCTCCTGTGCCCGTCGCGGGCCAGGCTGTCGGGCGGCAGCACGATGGTCCGGATTCCCCGCGCCGTCGCCAGCCGCAACACGACCAGCCAGCCGAGCACGACCGTCGTTCCCGTCACCCTGGCCTCGACTGGTTCGTTCGAGCGATCACGCATCCGCGCGCGGCCATCCCGATCGAGCGTGAGTTCCGCCGGCGGCGCCGCGGACAGCCGTGCCACGAGCGAGACGGTCAGCGCCGTCCACGCCACGAGCTTGACGAGCACAGGGAGATCGACGGGGATCAGCGCGATGCCCGCCGCGACGTGGGCAAGCCACAGCGCCGCCATCAACTGGCGCGAGCGGCGAACTGGAAGGACGAGCGGCACGTTCGGCGACGGCCGGCGAAAGTCAGGCGCGGCGGAACGCCAAGGTGCCATTGGTGCCGCCGAAACCGAAGTTGTTCTTGATCGCGATGTCGATCTTCAGATCGCGCGCCGTGTTGGCGCAATAGTCCAGATCGCACTCCGGATCCTGGTTGAAGATGTTGATGGTGGGCGGCGACAGCTGATGATGGACGGCAAGCACGGTCAGCACCGATTCCAGTCCGCCGGCGCCGCCGAGCAGATGCCCGGTCATCGACTTCGTGGAATTGACGACCAGTTTCCGCGCCGCGTCGCCGAGCGCGAGCTTGATGGCATCGGTCTCGTTCTTGTCGCCCAGCGGCGTGGAGGTGCCATGGGCATTGATGTACTGGACCCCGTCCGGATTCACGCCGGCGTCCTTGAGCGCGTTGAGCATGCTGCGCCGCGGGCCATCGGTGTCCGGCGCGGTCATGTGGTAGGCATCGCCGCTCATGCCGAAACCGACCACCTCGGCATAGATACGGGCGCCCCGTCGCCTAGCCTGCTCGTACTCCTCCAGCACCACGACACCCGCGCCCTCGCCCAGCACGAAGCCGTCGCGGTCCTTGTCCCACGGACGGCTGGCCGTGGCCGGATCGTCGTTGCGGGTGGACAGGGCCTGCGCCGATGAAAAACCGCCGATCGCCAGTGGCACGACCGTCGATTCGGCGCCACCGCAGATCATCACGTCGGCGTCGCCATGCTGGATCATGCGCAGGCCGATGCCGATGGTGTGCAAGCCGGTGCTGCAAGCGGTGACCACGGACAGGTTCGGACCCTTGACGCCGAGCAGGATCGATAGGTTGCCCGAGATCATGTTGATGATCGTGCCCGGAATGAAGAATGGCGAGATCTTGCGCGGCCCGCCCGCCAGGAAGTCGCTGTGGGTATCCTCGATCATCGGCAGGCCGCCGATCCCGGAGCCGATATTGACGCCGATGCGATCGGCGTTTTCCGGTGTCACCTCGAGCCCCGAGTCGCGAAAGGCCTGGATGCCCGCCGCCATGCCGTAGTGAATGAAGACGTCCATGCGCCGGGCCTCCTTGGGCGCGAGGTACTCGGCCACGTCGAAGCCCTTGACTTCGCCGGCGATGCGCGACTTGAACGCCGTGGCGTCGAAGCGGCTGATCTGGACGATGCCGCTGGTGCCGGCGACGATGTTCCGCCAGGTATCGGCGACGTTGTTGCCCACCGGCGAAATGGCTCCCAGGCCGGTGACGACGACTCTGCGACGCGACAAGGACATCTCCAGGGACTTTCAGCCTTCGGCGAAGCGCTCGGGCGCCCTCCTCAGGCCTTCTTGAGGTTGTTGTTGATGTAATCGACCGCCTGCTGGACGGTGGTGATCTTCTCGGCCTCCTCGTCGGGAATCTCGCACTCGAACTCCTCCTCGAGCGCCATCACGAGTTCGACCGTGTCGAGCGAATCGGCGCCAAGGTCGTCGACGAAGGACGAGTCGATCTTGATATCGGCCTCGTTGACGCCCAGTTGCTCGGCCACGATTTTCTTGACACGTTGTTCGATGTTCTCCATTTGTCGCTCCTTCCCTGAGATCGGGTGTAGTGAAAACTTGGTCATTTTACCAAAACCGGACTTGGCGCCGGTCCGGTTCGCTCAAACCATGTACATGCCGCCATTGACGTGCAGCGTCACACCGGTGATGTAGGCCGCCCCCGGACCGGCGAGGAAGGCGGCCGCCGCCGCCACGTCCTCGCCCTGCCCCAGCCGGTTGAGCGGAATGCGTTGCAACAACGCGCCGCGCTGATCGTCGGACAATGCCCGGGTCATGTCGGTGTCGATCAGGCCGGGAGCGACGCAGTTCACGGTGATGTTGCGGCTGCCGAGCTCCTGCGCCAGCGAGCGGCTGAGGCCCTCGACGCCGGCCTTGGCGGCGGTGTAGTTGGCCTGCCCGGGATTGCCGGAGGAAGCCACGACCGAGGTGATGTTGATGATGCGGCCGTGGCGCGCCTTCATCATGCCGCGCATGAGCAGGCGCGAGAGGCGGAAGACGGCCTTGAGATTGGTTTCCATCACCGCGTCCCAGTCGTCGTCCTTCATGCGCATGGCCAGGTTGTCGCGCGTGATGCCGGCGTTGTTGACCAGCACGGTGACGACGCCGAAACGCTTCTCGATTTCGCCGATCACCGCCTCGCAGGCAGCGTGGTCGGTGACGTCCAGCTTGGCGCCCCATCCTTGCAGGCCCGCTTCGTCGAAGCCCTTCTGGATGTCGGCGGCGCCGGCGTCCGAGGTCGCGGTGCCGATCACGGTGGCGCCGGCGCGGCCCAAGCCGAGCGCGATGGCGCGGCCGATACCCCGGGAAGCGCCGGTGACGAGGGCAATTTGTCCGGCCAGCATCGTCATGCTCCGCCCTTGGCCAGCGAAAGCGCGGCCTCAACTCCGGCCAGGTCGCTCATCGCGCCACCGGCCAGGCCGTCGGCGCAACGCTTGACCAATCCGGCCAGCACCTTGCCCGGGCCGCATTCGAAGACGTGGGTGACGCCCGCGGCCTGCATGGCGCGCATGGTTTCGACCCACCGCACCGGCGACGCCGCCTGCCGCACAAGCGCGGAACGGATCGCGTCGGGTTCGCCGATGGTGGCGACGTCGACGTTGTTGACCACCAAAGTCAGCGGTGGCGACACGCCGACTTCGGCCAGCCGCGCCCGCAGTTTCTCGGCCGCCGGCTGCATCAGCGCGCAATGGAAGGGCGCCGATACCGGCAGCATCACGGCGCGCTTGGCGCCCTTGCCCTTGCAGGCCTCGGCGGCGCGCTCGACAGCGGCCTTGTGGCCGGCGATCACGGTCTGCTCGGGGGAATTGAAGTTGACCGCCTCGACCACCTCTCCCTGGGCGGCCTCGTCGCAGGCGACCTTGACCAGTTCGGCGTCGAGCCCGAGCACGGCCGCCATCGCGCCCGTTCCCGCCGGCACCGCTTCCTGCATTGCCTTGGCGCGCAATTCGACCAGCGGCACCGCGTCCTTCAGCGTCAGGGCGCCGGCCGCCACCAGCGCGGCGTATTCGCCCAGGCTATGTCCGGCCATCATGGCCGGCTGCGGGCCGCCTTTTTCCAGCCACAAGCGCCAGACGGCGATACCCGCGGTCAGCATCAGCGGCTGGGTGTTCACCGTCTGGTTCAAGGCCTCGGCCGGACCTTCGCCCGCCAGTTGCCAGAGATCGCGGCCCAGCGCGGCCGATGCCTCGTCGAAAGTGGCGCGAATCACCGGGCTGTCGCCGTAGGCGGCCATCATGCCCAGCGATTGGGAGCCCTGGCCGGGAAAGACGAGTGCGAATTTCATATCAACCTCAGAATTTCAGGAGCGTGGCGCCCCAGGTGAAGCCGCCACCGACGCCTTCCAGCAGCACCGTATCCCCGCGCCGGATGCGGCCTTCCCGCACCGCCTCGTCGAGCGCCAGCGGGATGGATGCCGCGGATGTGTTGCCATGCCGGTCCACCGTCACGACGCAGCGCTCCGGAGGCAGGTGCAGTTTCTTCGCGGTCGATTGCATGATGCGGATGTTGGCCTGGTGAGGCACCAGCCAGTCAACCTGATCGGCGGACATGCCGGCCGCGGCAATCACCTCGTTGGCGACTTCGGCCAATACCTTGACCGCGAACTTGAACACTGCCTGCCCATCCATTCGAAGCAGCGGATCGCCGGTCGGCTGGCCGCAGGCAAGATGGCCGGGCACGGCCAGTATCTTGTTGTAGCTGCCGTCGGCGTGCAACGCCGACGCGAGGATGCCCGGTTCGTCGGCCGCTTCGAGCACGACCGCGCCCGCGCCATCGCCGAACAGCACGCAGGTGCCGCGATCCTTCCAATCGAGGATGCGCGAGAACACCTCGGCGCCCACCACCAGGGCGCGGCGCGTGGCGCCGGCGCGAATGAACTTCTCGGCGACGCCCAGGGCATAGACGAAACCGCTGCACACGGCCTGCACGTCGAACGCGGCGGCGCCGTTGCGGATGCCGAGCTTGTCCTGCAACAGGGTCGCCGTGCTCGGGAAAACGTAATCCGGCGTCGACGTGGCGACGATCACCAGGTCGATGTCCCCGGCGGCGCAACCGGCCGCGGCCAGCGCCCGCCGCGCGGCCTCCAGGGCCAGATCGGAAGAATTGACGCCGGGGCCGGCGATGTGCCGCGTCTTGATGCCCGTCCGCTCGACGATCCATTCGTCGGTGGATTCGAGTCCGTGCGCCGCGATCAAGGTCTCGTTGCCGACCGGCGGGCCTGGCAGGAAACTGCCCGTGCCGGCAATCCTCGCGTATGTCATGCCGCCACCGCGATGCCGTTGGGATGAAGATGGGCCATGCGCGCGGCAATCTTCTCGGGAAGGCGTTCGCGCGCCGCCTCGGCGGCGCGTTCCAGCGCGCAACCAAAGGCATAGGTGTCGGCCGAGCCATGGCTCTTGAAAACGATGCCTTTCAGGCCGAGCAGGCTGGCGCCGTTATAGGTGCGATGGTCGAAGCGCCGCTTGAAGGCGCGGATCACCGGCAGCGCCAACAAGGCCGACAGCTTGGTCAACAGGTTTCGCGAAAACTCTTCCTTGAGTCCGTTGGCGATCATCTGGGCCAGCCCTTCCGACGACTTGAGCAGGACGTTGCCGACGAAGCCGTCGCAGACCACGACATCGGCCGCGCCGCGCCATATCTGGTCGCCTTCGACATTGCCGCAATAATTGAGGCCCTGTTCCTTGAGCAGTTCCGCCGCCTGCTTGACGACATCGCTGCCCTTGATCTCCTCCTCGCCGATGTTGAGCAGACCGACGCGGGGACGCTCGTGGTGCTCCAGCGCCGACATCAGCAGCGTGCCCATGATGCCGAACTGGCACAAGTGTTCGGCGGTGCAATCGACGTTGGCGCCAAGGTCGAGCACGTAACAGTGCCCGTCGACCGTCGGCAGGATGGTGGCGATGGCCGGACGGTCGATGCCCGGCAGCGTCTTCAGCACGAAGCGCGAAACGGCCATCAGCGCGCCGGTATTGCCGGCCGAAAGCGCGGCGTTGGCCGTGCCGTCCTTGACCAGGTCGATGGCGACCCGCATCGACGAATCCTTCTTGTTCCGCATCGCGATGGCCACGGAATCGTGCATCTCCACCACTTCGCTGGCCGCGTGGATCCGCAGCCGGCCCGCGACGGCACCCTCGCCGCGCAGATGGGCGCGAATGTCGGGCTCCCTGCCGACGAGGATGGCGGAACAGTCCGGATCGCGGCCGAGGAAATCGACGACTGCGGGAACGGTGACCGAGGGGCCATGGTCACCGCCCATGCAATCCACTGCAATGGTAATGGTCATCGTGAAAACGGCCGGACGCCAGAGCGCCCGGCCGCGTTCGTCTCGATGAACTACTCGCCCTTGCCTTTCAGAACCTTCTTGCCTCGATAGACGCCGGACGGCGATACATGGTGGCGCAGATGGACTTCCCCGGTCGTCGACTCGACGGCGAGCGGCGGATTGGACAGGAAATCATGCGCCCGATGCATGCCGCGCTTGGACGGGGATTTCTTGTTCTGTTGTACAGCCATGATCAAACTCCTTTCTTAAACTCGGCCAGCACCGCGAACGGCGACGGCTCACATTCGTCCGGCGCCGCCGCGGGGGCGGCGCACGCCTCGTGCCGGGGCGCCAACGGCAGCGCCAGCAATACTTCTTCCTCGATCAGCGGCAGCAAGGCCATGTCCGTTTCGGCGACGATGGCATCGAAGCCGTCCTCGGCCATCTCGTCCTCCGGCCATGGTTCGCCCCGCCGCACCAGCAGCAGGTGAGCCCCGACGTCGAGCGCATGGATCATCGGCTCCAGGCAGCGCTGGCAACGCAGGCTCAAGCGCCCCGAGACGCCGATATCCAGCCAGCACTTCCCTTCGTCGTCCAGACGGCCGGCGATCGTCCATGCCAACTGCCCGGCCGTCTCGGCAAGCTCGCCGGCCAGACGAGACAGCGCCGATATCTCGACACTGCCCGAGAGGTGCCGTCCGTCGCGCGCGAACTCGACACCGTCGATCGCCGCCGGAACCGCCTGATCGGTCTGGCCAGTCTGCTGGGCTGCCTGGAACACCATAAACAGCGAATGTTATCATGCCGCCACTTTTTACGTCAAAACAAAAACATGCCGACGATCGTGCTCGCCTCCACCTCGCCTTTTCGCCGCGAACTGCTCGGCCGTCTCGGCCTGCCTTTCGAAGCCGTGGCGCCCGACGTCGACGAATCGCCGCTGGCGGGGGAATCCCCGGCCGCCACCGCCGAGCGGCTTTCGGTGGCCAAGGCTCGCGCCGTCGCCCACCGCCACCCCGAAGCGTTGATCATCGGCTCGGACCAAGTTGCCCATCTGGACGGATCGCGCTTTGGCAAACCCGGGACGCGGGAGAATGCCATCGCCCAGTTGCGGGCGATGAGCGGAAAAGCGGTGATTTTCCATACCGGCTTGTGCTTGCTCAATGCCGCCACCGGCCGCTCGCACCTGCGCGGCGTGCCGACCGAAGTTCGTTTCCGCGAGCTTTCCGACGCCGAAATCCTGCGCTATCAGGACAAGGAGAATGCGCTCAACTGCGCCGGCAGCGCCCGGTCGGAGGGCTTGGGCATCAGCCTGCTCGAGTACATGCGCGGCGACGATCCCAACGCCCTGGTCGGCCTGCCGCTGATCGCCCTGTGCGAGATGCTGCGCGCCGAGGGCGTCCAGCTTCCCTGATCGCCGCCCCGATGGCGGGCACGCTCTACCTGATCCCGTCGGCCCTGGGTGACCTTCCCTGGACGGATTACCTGCCGGCGGCCACGCAGGCCGCCGCCTGCCGCCTGCGGCGCTTCATCGCGGAGAACGCCAAGACGACCCGCGCCGAACTGAAGCGCCTGGGCCATCCGGCGCCATTGCGCGACCTGGCCATCGAACAACTGCCCGAAAAGCCGTCGCCCGGGGAGATCGAACGCCTGCTGGCGCCACTGCTGGCGGGCGAGGATGTCGGCCTGCTGTCGGAGGCGGGCTGTCCGGGCGTCGCCGACCCCGGCGCCTCGATCGTCCGCCGCGCCCATGCCCTGGGCATCGCCGTCAAGCCGCTGGTCGGCCCGTCGTCCCTGCTGCTGGCCTTGATGGCGTCCGGCCTGGAAGGGCAGCGCTTCGCCTTCCACGGTTATCTGCCGGCGCGCGAACCCGACAGAAGGCGGCGGATCGTCGAACTCGAACGGGAATCATCGCGCCTCGGCCAGACGCAAATGTTCATCGAGGCGCCCTATCGGAACGATGCGCTGCTCGGCGCCTTGCTGGCGGCCTGCCAGCCGGCCACGCGGCTTTGCCTGGCCGCCGAACTGACCACGGCGGAAGAAACCATCGTCACGCGCAGCATCGGCGAGTGGCGACGGCTGACTTTGCCGAAATTCGACCGGCGGCCGACGGTATTCCTGATGCTGGGGTGAGCGGAGGGATCAGCGCAAGCTGAGGCGCGCCAGCAGGTTGCCCGCGCCCTCGGCCATGTCGGCGCCGAACTGCTTGGCCAGCTTCTCGGCGAAATTGGGCTTGACCGTGTAATCGCGGATGTCCTCGGCCTTGAAAACGTCGCGCGCAATCGACTCGATGCTGCCGAAGTCGTCCGCCAGCCCCAGTTCCAGACTCCTGGCGCCGCTCCACATCAGGCCGGAAAACATGTCCGGCGTCTCCTTCAGGCGCTCGCCCCGGCCCTGACGGACGACGGCGATGAACTGCTGGTGGATTTCGCCGAGCATCTGCTCGGCATGCGCCTTGTGCTGGGCATTCTGCGGCGAGAAGGGATCGAGGAAACCCTTGTTCTGCCCGGCGGTGAGCAGGCGGCGCTCGATGCCGAGCTTGTCCATGGTGCCCGTGAAGCCGAAACCGTCCATCAGCACGCCGATCGAGCCGACGATGCTGGCCTTGTCGACGTAGATCCTATCGGCCGCCGCCGCGACGTAATAGCCGCCCGACGCGCAGATGTCCTCGACGACAGCGTGCAGCGGGATGTCCGGATATTTGCCGCGCAAGCGGCGGATCTCGTCGTTGATCATTCCGGCCTGAACCGGGCTGCCGCCGGGGCTGTTGATGCGCAGGACGATCCCGGCGGTGTGCTTGTCGTCGAATGCCGCCTGCAAGGCGGCGATCACGTTCTCGGCGCTGGCGTCTCCCTTGTGGCTGATCACCCCGGCGAGGTCGACCAGGGCCGTGTGCTTCTTGCCCTCGGTCAGTTCGGCGTCGCCCGGCCAGTCGAAGGCGGCCATCAGGATGACCGTGAGATACGCGAAACCCAGCAACTTGAAAAAAATGCCCCAGCGGCGGCGCGCGCGCTGCTCGCGCAGCGCCTCGGCCGCCAAGGATTCGATGGCCCGGCGTTCCCAGTTCGGCGGCTGATGTTCATCCACGGTGCGCTTTTCCTGCGTCAAACGATGCCATGCCCAGTATATCGCCGCCGGTCAGCCATGATGCCGCAACCACGCGGCGAGATCGGCGAGCGCGTCGAAGCAGCCTAGCGGCGCCGCCGTTTCCAGCGCCGCGCGGGGATGCGCCCCGTAACTGACGCCGAGCGCGCTGGTTCCGGCGTTGCGCGCCATTTCGAGGTCATGGGTGGTATCGCCGATCATCAAAGTCAGCGCCGGCGACACGCCGAGTTCGTCCATCAACTGCTCCAGCATCTGCGGATGGGGCTTGGAATGGCACTCGTCGGCGCAGCGCGTGGCATGAAAGCTCCCGCCCAGGCCGCTCGCGGCCATCGCCCGGTTCAGCCCGACGCGCGACTTGCCGGTGGCCACCGCCAGCAGGTGCCCCGCCGCCGCGAGATCGCGCACCAGGGACTCGGCGCCATCGAACAGCTTCAGCCCGTGGTCCTGGGACAGATAGTGATGGCGATAGCGCTCCGCCATCTGCCGATAGCGTTCCTCCGCCAATTCGGGCAACACATGGCGCAGCGCATCGTGCAAGCCGAGGCCGATGACGTGACGCGCCCTGGCCTCGGTCGGCGGCGCCAGGCCAAGGTCGACGGCCGCGGCCTGAAGGCTGGCGACGATGGCGCCGGCGGAATCCAACAGCGTGCCGTCCCAGTCGAAGACGATCAGATCAAAACGCTTGCCCATGGTCCCTCGTTTCGTTGACATCGATCCGCGCCAGGAAGCCTTTCAACTCCGCGGGCAGCGGCGCCGCAAGCTCGACGGCCTCGCCGCTCGACGGGTGGGGCAGGCGCAGGCTGGCGGCGTGCAGGAACATGCGTTTCAACCCGGCCTTTTGCAAGGTCTTGTTCAACGCAAAGTCGCCGTACTTGTCGTCGCCGGCCAGCGGAAAACCCAGATGCGCCAGATGCACGCGGATCTGATGGGTGCGTCCCGTCCTGAGCTCGACGTCGAGCAGGCTGAAATTCTCCCAGCGCGCCACCAGGCTCACGATCGAGTGGGCCGGCTTGCCGTCCGCCGAAACCTTGACCCGCCGCTCGCCCTCGCCGGTCAGGTACTTGTCCAGCGGCAGGCGCACGTGCTGGCGCGGGTTGAGCCAGCGTCCCTTGACCAGGGCCAGATAGCGCTTGCGGATGCCGCCGTCGCGGAACAGGTCGTGCAGCCGGGTCAGCGCCGAACGTTTCTTGGCGACGATCAGCAAGCCCGATGTTTCACGATCCAGGCGATGAGCCAGTTCGAGGAAGCGGGCCTCGGGCCGGGCGCGGCGCAACTGCTCGATGACGCCGAAACTCACGCCGCTGCCGCCATGCACCGCGACACCGGCCGGCTTGTCGAGAATGATCATGGCCTCGTCCTCGAGAAGAACGGTGAAATCACGGGCCGGAACGGCCAGGTTGTGTGCCGGGGCGGCCGTCCGCATCGGCGGCACGCGAACCCTGTCCCCCGCCGCCAGGCGATACTCGGCGGCCACCCGGCCCTTGTTGACCCGCACTTCACCGCTCCTGAGCACGCGGTAAACGTGGCTCTTGGGCACACCCTTGGCCAAGCGCAGCAGGAAGTTGTCGATGCGCTGCCCGACCGACTCCTCGCCGACTTCCAGTAATGTTGCCGAATCTTTGCTTAAGTCTTTCATTTGCAATATACTGCCGCCGGTTTGCCGTCCCGCGACGGCGTGCCCGGCGGCCCGAAGTGGCGTCGGTGGCGCCCTCCCGGAACGTTGCCATCCCCTCGCCGCTCACTCAGACGACGCTCGGATGACAAGAGGCAGCAGGGGGAGCTGGACATTCGTCGCCACCCTGCCTCCCGGAGCAACCCCGAAGGGTATGTCGCTCGCCCGAAGCAGCGATACTACTTGATTGCGCGCACCACAGGCACAGACGATTTCCCGATGCCGGACTTCAGCGAGACCGGCGCCGGATACGAAAATAACGACAACCGTTTGCCGACAGGCCAATGACCCTGCCACCCATTCTTTTTGCAAACATAGTCGCCACCGCTTGATACGGGCGGTCGCTTCGTAACGATTGTCGTGCCCTGCCAAGCGCGCGGGAGCACACATGAAACGCATGCTGTTCAATGCGACGCAGGCCGAGGAACTCCGCGTCGCGATCGTCGATGGTCAGAAACTGATCGACCTCGACATCGAATCGGCCGCCAAGGAGCAACGCAAGAGCAACATCTACAAGGCGGTCATCACCCGCATCGAGCCCAGTCTCGAAGCCGCGTTCGTCGATTACGGCGCCGAGCGCCACGGTTTCCTGCCGTTCAAGGAAGTTTCCCGTTCCTACTTCAAGCCGGGCATCGACGCCGGTCGCGCCACCATCAAGGACGCGCTGCAAGTCGGCCAGGAACTGATCGTCCAGGTCGAGAAGGACGAACGCGGCAACAAGGGCGCGGCCCTCACGACCTTCATTTCCCTGGCCGGCCGCTATCTGGTCCTCATGCCGAACAATCCGCGCGGCGGCGGCGTTTCGCGCCGCGTCGAGGGCGAGGATCGCCAGGAACTGCGCGACAACATGGACCAGCTCGAAGTGCCATCCGGCATGAGCCTGATCGCCCGCACCGCCGGCATCGGCCGCGGCAAGGAAGAGCTCGAATGGGACATGAACTACCTCATCCAGCTCTGGCGCGCCATCGAAAGCGCCGCCCAGTCGCAGTCGGGCGCCTTCCTGATCTACCTTGAGTCGAGCCTGGTCATCCGCGCCATCCGCGACTACTTCCACGCGGACATCGGCGAGATACTGATCGACACCGACGACATCTTCGAGCAGGCCCAGCACTTCATGGCCACGGTGATGCCGAACAACGTGTCGCGCATCAAGCGCTACCGGGACGACGTGCCGCTGTTCTCGCGCTTCCAGATCGAGCACCAGATCGAATCGGCCTACTCGCGCCAGGTGAACCTGCCCTCGGGCGGCGCCGTGGTGATCGACCACACCGAGGCGCTGGTGTCGATCGACGTCAACTCGGGCCGCGCCACCAAGGGCTCGGACATCGAGGAAACCGCCTTCCGCACCAACTGCGAGGCCGCCGACGAAGTCGCGCGCCAACTGCGCCTGCGCGACCTGGGCGGCCTGATCGTCATCGACTTCATCGACATGGAGAGCGCCAAGAACCAGCGCGAAGTCGAGAACCGGCTGCGCGACGCCCTGCATTACGACCGCGCCCGCGTGCAGATGGGCAAGATCTCGCGCTTCGGCCTGCTCGAACTTTCACGCCAGCGCCTGCGCCCGGCGCTGGCCGAAACCAGCTACATCACCTGCCCGCGCTGCACCGGCACCGGCCATATCCGCTCGACCGAATCCGCCGCCCTGCACATCATGCGCATCCTCGAAGAGGAGGCGATGAAGGAAAACACCGGCGCAATTCACGCCCAGGTGCCGGTCGATGTCGGCACCTTCCTGCTCAACGAAAAGCGTGTCGATATCGCGCGCATCGAGGTTCGCCACCGCATCAATCTCGTCATCGTGCCGAACCGGCAATTCGAGACCCCGCAGCACGAAATCGTGCGCCTGCGCCACGACCAGTTGAACGCCGAGGACATCACGATTCCGAGCTACCAGATGGCGGAAAAGAAGATGGAGGAGGCATACCAGCCGCCCTCGGCGCAGGCGGATACGAAGCCGGCGAGGCCGGAAGCGGTGGTCAAGGGCATCACGCCCGATCAGCCGGCGCCCGTGGCGGTGGCCAAACCCGAGCCGCAGCCGGAAGCCAAGCCCCAACCCGGCATCCTGGCGAAGATCATCGGCTGGCTTACCGGCGGCGCGGCGCCGGCGGCGGTCGAGTCGGAAGAAACCAAGCCGGAGAAGTCGCCCCGCAAGGAACGCGGGGAACGGGGCGGTCGCGAACGTGGCGAACGCGGGCGGAATCGCCGCGAAGGACGCGAGCCCCGGGAGGGCAAGCCGGCCCGCGAGCCAGGCGAGCGGCGCGAGCGCCCCGAAAATCAGCGCGGACAGCAAGCCCGGCGCGAGGACACCGCCGAGGCGCCGCAACCGCCCAAGGAACAGAAGGAAGGGCGCCGCGGACGCGGTGACCGGGGTGAGCGGCGGGAGGAAAAACCGCGCGAAGAACGCGAGCCGCGCCAGCCAAGGACGCCGCGCCTCGAAGCCGCCCCGCCCGCTCCGCCGGCCGACGCTGACGCAAAGGTAGCGCCGCTGGCGGACATGCCTCCGGCTGAAACGACCGGCGCGCCGGAACCGACCGGCGAAGGCGGCGGACGGCGCCGCGGCCGCGGAAGGGGTGGCCGGGGACGTGGCGAGCGCCGCGAGGAAACGACGGCCACCGACACCCAGGCGCCCGCCAGCGACGACCAGTCCGCGGCGGCGCCAGCGGACCAACCCAAGGCCGTCGAGCCGGCAATCCAGCCGAAACCCATGCCCTGGCCCGTGCCCATGCCGCTCGAAACCGCGGTCGAGTCCGCCAAGCCGGCGGAAGCGCCGCCGCCACGACCGGCGACGCCCGAGGCACCGCCCGCCGTTGAACTGCCGCCTGTCGTTGAACTGTCACCCCTCGTCGAGGCGCCGCCCGTTGTTCTCGAAGCGCCGGCCGTCGTCGAGGCCGCGGCGATCGCCGCACCCGTTGCCGACATCGTTCCCGAGCCGGTCGCCAGCGCTCCGGAGCCGCGCACGGAGACGGCCGCCGCCAAAGCGCCGCCCCCCGTGCAGACGCTTGCCGTGAATCTGGAGCAGGCGGGCCTGGTGATGATCGAAACCGCCAGTTCCGGCGGCATCGCGCAGCCCGCGCCGATCGAAGCGCCCAGGCTGGGTCGCAAGCCCAAGCCGGCGGTGGCGATCGCAGCCGAGCCGCTGCAGATGGTTGAAACCAGGCGCGATTAGCGGCACCGGGCGCCACGGCGCCCCCATGAGCCAGACCAGCCCCGCCGGCTTGCCCGGCGGCGGTTGTTTCTGGAGCTGTTCCCGGAGCTTATTCCCGGAGTTTTCCGCCCAGCGAATCGAGCAGCCCGGCCGCCGCGTCCTCGATCAGGTCGAGGACGCGCTCGAACCCTTCCGGACCGCCGTAATAAGGATCGGGCACGTCCCGCTCGCCGGAGCCTCCGTAGTCGAGCATCAGCCCGAGGCGCCGGTGCTCCTCGGCCGGACATGCCCGCCGCAGCGAGGCAAGGTTATCCCGATCCATCGCCAGAATGTGATCGAAGCGAAGGAAATCGGCTTCCTTGACACGACGCGCCCGCAAGCGCGACAGATCGTAGCCGCGCGTCGCCGCGGTTTTCTGCGCCCGGGCGTCCGGCGGCGCCCCGATGTGATAACCGTGAGTCCCGGCGGAATCGATGTCGAAGTGTCGCCGCAGGCCGGCGCGCTCAAGCATTTCCAGAAAAACGCCTTCGGCCGTGGGCGAGCGGCAGATGTTGCCCATGCACACGAACAAAATTCCAGTTTTTCCTTTTGTATTCACAGTGTTGGAAATAAAAACCGGTCAAGTTATCCACAGGAAGGCGACATTCTACGTCGACATCCACGCTCATCGGCGATGTCGCGCCTGTTCCGCGGCTGCCGACCCGTCCGGGGTGCGCCCGCCAAAGTCAGTGGCGGCGACACGCCGGCTGCGGCAAGTTTCCTTCCCCGATACCGGGGTGCGCCCCGCAAAGTCAGTGGCGGCGACACGCCGGCCGCCACCCCGCCACCCCGGCACCGCGTCAGCGTGGCGCCGCGCCGCTCCGACCCGCCACGAGCCGGGCCAGGGATTGACCCTTGCGATAGAAGTGGCCGGCGCGGGTGATCAGCGCAAGCTTCATGTGCCAGCCGCTCAGCGTCACGAGCAGGCCCGCCGCGGCGCTCAGTCCGCCCAGGGCGGGCTCCCCCAGCCCCAGGGCCGCCGCGGCCAGCAAAAACGGCAAGCCGTGGCCCCAGGCCACGAATCCGCCATCCAGCTTGTTCAGCACGGCGCGCGACTCGGCCGGCACGCCGACTGTCGACAGATCCCTCTGGTAGCGTCGCCAGGCGCCGTAGCGCAACACCAGCGAGATGAGCAGCAAGACACTCAGCGGCAGGAGCGACGGCGCGCCCAGCAGGAAAATCGCCAGGACCGCGAGCCCTGTCCCCTCCGCCAGGCCGCTGGCCAGCAATAGCGGAATGATCGCGGGTACGCTCCAGGTGGGGATTCCCCGCGCCTCCCGCAGGATCCTGGCCTGGCAGTAAAGGAAGAACAGGGCCGAGGCGGTGGCGACCAGCGCCATCACGCCCACCCCGCCCTGCCAGAGCGCGCCCATGCCGCAGCCGAAGAGGGTCGGCATGGCGAAGCCTTCCCGGGTCATCCAGGAGGTCTCCACATGGCGGAAGATATTCAGCGCCCGTTCCGGCCGCCCCATCTTGGCCATGACGCAGAGCAGGCCCAGCGCGGTCACCGCCAGGGCCAAGAAAGCCAGGAGACGGAAGGCGTTCCCGTCGCCGCCGACCAGCAGGGCCGCCAGCCACAGGCCGGCGCCGGCGCCGCCCCCGGCGAAATTGCCGACGGCGCGCCAATCCCACTTGGTTTGCAGGTGTGCCTTGCCGGACCACTCGCCGGCCGTGCCGACGAGGGTGGCGGGAAGTTCGGTTCCGGATGGAGCCGTTTGCGCGCTGGAATTCCGCATGGTGCCCCTCACTCTTTCGGCAGATAAAAGATCGACGGCTGGGTGCCGGCCTCGGGCAGCAGGGGAAAACCGTTGCGTTCCCGGATCAGGCGGCCGACGGCGCTCCCGGGATCATCCAGGTCGCCGAATTCCATGGCATTCGCCGGGCAGGTATTGACGCAGGCCGGCGTGACTTCCCGGTCCACGCCCGGCGTCTTGTGGGTTTCCCTGGCCTTGTCCAGGCGGTGCTGGCAGAAGGTGCACTTGACCACGGTATCGCGCTTGGATTCCCAGTCGTGGCCGGCCTCGCCGCCTATCGCTTCATGGGGTGTCAGGCCCGCGCCGAAATGTCCGATCGCGTCGCCCACGAAATGACGATGCTCGTAGGGGCAAGCCGTCATGCAATAGCCGCAGCCGATGCAAACATCGGCGTCCACCAGCACCAGGCCGTCGGCCCGCTTGTAGGTGGCCTTGGTCGGGCACACCGGCACGCACGGGGGCGTGGCGCAGTGGTTGCACTGGACCGGCGCATGAATGCGGATGGCCTTCGGGTATTCCCCCACCTCCTCGAACAGCATGCGGCGAAAGTGGATGCCCGCGGGCGTGCTGTGCTCCGCCTTGCAGGCCAGAACGCAGCCGTAACAGCCGGTGCAGCGCCGCAGATCTATGGTCATGCCCCATCTCATCTGTATGCCCCTTCCCTGACGATTCAGGCCAGCATGCCGCCATCCACCGGCAGCGCATGGCCGGTGACGAAACTGGCGCCGGGACCGCAAAGCCAAAGCGCGGCCTGGGCCACTTCATCGGGCTCGCCGCTGCGCCCCAAGGCGTGCAGCGCGGCCAGGTTGTCCCGGCCGAACTTCTCCAAGGCCTCTTCGGCCATCGGCGTGCGGATCACGGCCGGACAGACCGCATTGACGCGAATGCCGTTGCGGCCGACTTCCAGCGCGGCGACACGGGTCAGGCCCAGCACCGCGTGCTTGCTGGCGCTGTAGGCGGGATGACCCGGCGTGCCGCGAAAACCCTCGACCGAGGAGGTGTTGACGATGGCGCCGCCCCGGCCCTGCTTGAGCATCCGGCGGATCTGGTGCTTCATGCACAGCATCACGCCCGCGACGTTGATGCGCCAGGTGCGCTCGAAGACGGCCTCATCCCACCCCACGCCGACGCCGTCCTCGAACTGCGTCTTTTCCAGCAGAACGCCGGCATTGTTGAAGGCGCAATCCAGCCCGCCGTAGGCGGCCACGGTGCGGGCCACCATGGCCTCCACCGCCGCGGCGTCCGACACGTCCGTGGCGACGAACATGGCCTCGCCGCCGATCTCGCGGACCCGCGCCAGCGCCCGTTCGGCGCCGGCGGCATCCACGTCGGCCAGGGTCAGCCGGGCCCCCGCCCGGGCGAAGGCCACGGCGGCGGCAAGGCCGATGCCGCTTGCCGCGCCCGTGATGATGGCCACCTTGCCTTCGAGCAAACGCGAGTTCATGGGCTCTCCTCCCGATGTATTGGTCAAATGGTGATCAAGTGGTGATCAATGGGCCGCCGGCATCTTGTCCGGCCCGGCCTTGCGGATTCGCACCCGGGCCGTCGTTTCCGCCTGCAGCGAGCTGGGGCTGCCGTAGGCATAGCCCGATCCCAGGAGCACGTTGAAGTTGCCGGTCCCCCGGCCGCGCTCGGCGCTGTGGCCGGCGAAGTGGCCGAAGCAGCCCACGGTCCCCAGCACTTCGGGATGGATGGTCTCGGTCAGCTTCAACATGCCGTGGAGCTCGCCGTGCCGGGATTCGACGCAGACGCGCTCGCCGTCGGCCAGCCCCCGGGCCTCGGCGGTCTTGCGGTTGATCATGATGCGCCCCACGTAAGGGTCCCGCTCCACCACGTCCATCAGCCAGGCGTTGGTGGCCGGCACGGTGCCCGCGCCGGCGGTGCTGAGCGCGGTCTTCCAGTTGATGGCATAAAGATCGTATTCCGGCGGCTCCGACTCCACGACGCTGGGATACCAGAACGGCATCGGCGCGTATTCGTGGAAGATGGATTCGGTCAGGCCCGTTTCCTGGAACACGTTGTGCCGGGTCACCATGTCCCGCAGCATGTCGGCCTTGTTCATCAACCAGAGGTTGTAGAAGGGAATCCGCATGCCGTCGAGGGCGTCGGGCAGGTAGCGCTTGGCGGGCGGGACACGCTGCTGGTTGTGGCCCTGGCGCAGGATGAGCGCGGCCTCCTCCTCGCCCGCGGCGGCCAGCAGGTCGTCCACGTATTCCCGGGTGTTGCGGTAGCGCTTGTCCAGGTCCAGCACCGGCCCGACGATGCCGCTCGCGAAGGCCGTCAGGCCCATGGGGCCGGTGAGAATCCCCAGCGCGTTGGCCAGCTCGATATAGATATTCGAGCTCTGCCGCACGCCGGGCGGTGGCGCCACCACCGGCTGTTGCAGCAATATCCCTTCGTCCTCCACCGACCAGATCGAGCGGGCCGCCGCGCCCACGATATCCAGACGCTCCAGGTAAATCGTGTCGGGCAGCACCAGGTCGGCGTAGTGGGCCGTTTCGTCCAGGTAGGTGGTGATGTCCACGAAGAACGGAATCTTCCGCAGCCCTTCGATCACCAGCCCCGGATTCTGGCCCGTCATCACCGGATTGCTGAATTCCATGATCAGCATTTCGACCGGCTGGACGTTGTACTTCTCCGGATGAAGCTGGGCATCGTAGTGCATCAGCCCGTTGGTGCAGGTGATGGGGAAATATTCGTGCAAGGAGACGGATTTCGGCGGGTAGGTCATCTGCACCGTGGTATTCACCAACTGGCAGCTCAGCGTGCCGTCGGGGCCTGGCACCACGTCGCCATGCCAGGCCCGGGCGCCGCCGACGGCGCGGGTGGCGCCGAGCAGGAGGTTGATCATCTCCATGGCCCAGGCGGCGTGGAAACCGTTGGAATGCGCGCCCACGCCGCGATAGCCCGACGCCGACACCGGCCGGTGGGGATAGCTGGTCCCGTCGATCTCGATGGTCGCGCCGAGCTTGACGTGGGCCGCCATGTCTCGCGCCAGGCGACGGATGGTCTCCGCGTCCACCGTGGTGATGGGCGCGGCCCATTCCGGCGGGTATTGGCGCAACTGCTCCTTGAACAGGTCGAAGGCCGGGCGGCCCGCGCCGGCGGGCGTGTCGAAGCTCCCCTCCAGCGCCACGGCGGCGGGATCGCAGGCATCGTGCGGCACCGCCTGCCCGGCCACGCCGTCCCAGACCAGGGGCGTGCCGTTTTCCGAGCGCAGGAGCTTGCCCTGCGCGCCGATCAGATAGCCGGCATTGGTGTATCGATTCAGGTAATCCGCATCCCACACGCCCAGTTCGTGCACCAGGGTGTGCATCATGGCGAACAGCAGCGCGCCGTCGGTCGCGGGCCTGATCGGCACCCACTCGTCGGCCATCGCGGCCATGCGGCTCTGCTGCGGATCGACGACCACGATCTTGCAACGCCGATCCCTGGCGTCGCCGAACAGGCGGCCGTAGGGCACCGCGGACTGGAAGGCCTCGGCGGCGCCGCCGCCGACGATCAGCACATATTCGGCGTAATCCATGTCCGGATGGGTGTTCTCCGAACCATGGGTCATCAGGCCCGCCAGATGGGGGCCGGGGCCGCACATGTGCCCCATGGCCGAGAACATGTTGGGCACCATGGAATTGCTGGTGCCGAAGGCGAAGCCGAAGCCCCAGTTCCAGAAAAAGGAGTCGGGATGAAAACCGCCCACCGCGAGCTTGTCGGGATTGTCGGCGCGGATCGCCTCGAGCCGCTGGACCAGGGTGGTCATCACCTCGTCCCAACCCACCTCCACCCAGCCGGGGTCCTCGTCCGGCCCCTTCCTCGGATTGGTGCGCTTCATCGGCACCGTGAGGCGATTCGGATCGTAGATCCGCATGATGCCGGCGTTGCCCTTGGGACAGATCCGTCCCTGGGTGCCCGGCGAGGTGGGATTGCCTTCGATCTTGACGACGGTATCCCCGACCCGGTGCACCATGATCGGGCAATGGAGATAGCACATGCCGCAGGCGCTGGCCACCCATTCGTCGCCGGCGTTCGATTCGATGGGGGAAGGATTCAGGCTCATGACGGGATTCCTCGACGATGATCAGCCGCCCGCGACCGGACGCACCAGGGCCACGGAGAGTCGCAGCCCGGGCCGCAGCTTGTCGCGCAGCCGAAGCTTGGGGTTTTTCAGTTGCTCGGGGCCGGCGAAGAGGCACAGCTTGCCGGACCGCGCCCCGTCGACCGGGAACAGGTCCGGACGGACCGCGGTCAGGGCATCCATCGCCGCGCCGACCGTGGCCTCTTCGTCCAGTTCCAGGACGAGTTCCCGGGCCATGGCGGGATCGGGAAGCGGCACCGTTCCATGAAGGGAGATCTTCAATTCCATCTGCTTGCCCTCGGGCATGGCGACCCCGCGGATTATTGGGATTCCGATCGCCGCCAGGAATCCCCATTTGGTGACTCGGCGCCGCTTCATGGGCCGCCGCGCCGGCGCGCAGCCGGATGGAATGCCTCAGGCGCCCAGGTTCGCCAGGCTCGTCAGCACCAGCTTGACCAACTCGGCCTGGCGCGAGGTTCCCGTCTTGGCGAAGACGCGCTTGCTGTAGGTGCGGACGGTTTCTTCCGTGACTTCCATGGCGCGCGCGATCTGCTGGAAACTGAGACCATCGGCCAGCAGCGAAGCCACTTTCGCTTCCGCCGGCTTGAGCCCGAACAGCGTGGCGACGATGTCGCCATTGAGCGCCGTGCCGGCCTGTGAGGACTCCTTGAGATAAATCACGATCGCCGCGTTTCTCAGGCGCATGTCGACGCCGCTGCGGGGGATGCGACGCATCAGGATGCTCAGCGCCATGCCGCCCTGCATGCCGACGACCAGCGCGTCGTAGTCGTTCGTCGCCTTGCCTTCCAGCAAGGCGGCGAGTTTTTCGTCGAACCGTTTTTGCTGGCCGGACTGGGAAAAAGCCAGGCGCTCCTTCCGGATGGCGACATGGGGGTTACGGGCAAGAAGCTGCCTGGCCGCCTCGTTCAGGTTGCCGATGATGCCCGTCTCGTCCAGCAGCAGCGTCGCCAGCCTGATGCTGTCGCCCGCATGGCGGAAAGCCTGGGTTTCGAGGCGCCGCTTTTCCAGCGCCGAGTAGATTCGGAGGGCCCGGTTGAGATGGGGCGCCATGCGCGCGAGAAGATCCAGCTCGCTTTTCCTGTAGGCGCCCGCGGCGGCATCCCTGGACAGGTTCAGCCAGGCTCGCAGGCCATTCGCCTCGCCCAGGAAGAGAACCGCCGCGTGCTCGATGCCCATGGGCTGGCAGTAATCACGGTAGTAGCTGCTTTGCCTGAAGCTGTCCCTCGAAATGAAGTCGCCGAACGTATAGGGCCTCCCCACCTGCATTTGCTCGTACTCGATGGGATTGAACACGGCGTATTGCTCGTAATAGACGCGACGCGTCGCCTGGGTGACCCATTCGGCATCGGCGATGTCCGTCACCTCGCCCCCGTCGAGCGGGAGGCGGAACATGAGCAGTGCGCTGCGGGACTTGAGCTTCAGCCGGCAGGCATGCACGAACGATGACCACGGCTCGGGCTCGATCGGCGCTTCATAGATTGCTTCGATCAATGATGCATCCATGTCGGATTCGGTCCGGATGCCGCGTCATGCCGACAGCGGAGCACGGAGGATATTCAGCTTTCGGTAAGGTAGCGCGACCATAATCCCTGATGGAAGGATCAGCCGGAATTATGACTGAACTCCCGCCCCGGACGCACCGGCCTGGCGACGCGCGGGGCAAGCCTGCCCATCCACTTGCCATTGGAGCTTCCCGACATGAGCGCACAGCAGCCCGTTCCGGCAACCTTGATCCCCGGTGATGGCATCGGTCCCGAAATCACCGAGGCCACGCTTCAAGTCCTGGCGGCGCTCGGCGCGCCCTTCGCCTGGGACCGGCAGATCGCCGGGGCCGCCGGCGTGGCCGCCTGCGGCGAACCCTTGCCGAAAGCCTGCCTGGACAGCATCCACCGGACGCAGCTGGCGCTCAAGGGGCCGCTGGAAACGCCCGTGGGCGGCGGTTACCGCTCCGTCAATGTCCAGTTGCGCGAGGAATTCAAGCTCTACGCCAACCTGCGCCCGGCGCGCACCATCATCCCCGGCGGCCGTTTCGACAACATCGACCTGGTGCTGGTGCGCGAGAACAACGAAGGCCTGTACATGGGCTACGAGCACTTCATTCCCATCGACGGCGACCCGCACGCCGTCGGCATGAGCACCGGCATCAACACCCGCCAGGGCTGCCGGCGCATCGTCCGCTTCGCTTTCGACTACGCCATCCGCAAGGGCCGCAAGAAAGTCACGGTGGTGCACAAGGCCAACATCATGAAGGCGCTCACCGGAATCTTTCTGGAAACGGCGCGGCAGATTCACGCCGACGAGTACAAGGACAGGATCGGCTTCGAGGAAGTCATCGTCGATGCCTGCGCCATGAAGCTGGTGATGAACCCCTGGCAATTCGACGTGCTGGTGACCACCAACCTTTTCGGCGACATCCTTTCCGACGAAATCGCCGGCCTGGTCGGCGGGCTGGGCATGGCGCCCGGCGCCAACATCGGCGAGCATGCCGCGATCTTCGAGGCCGTGCACGGCTCGGCGCCGGACATCGCCGGCAAGGGCATCGCCAACCCCATCGCGCTGATGCTGGCGGCCGCGATGATGCTCGACCACATTGGCCGCGCGGATATCGGAAACCGGCTGCGCAAAACCATCGACGAAACGCTCAACGTCGACAAGGTCCGCACCGGCGATCTCGGCGGCCAAGCCGGCACCGGCGAGTTCACCGCCGCGCTGGTCAAGCGCATCCAGGCGTCCGGCTGATCCCGGCGAAAGTCAGGCGTGGCGGCACGCCGGGGCGGGCGCCATCCGGTCGTCCCGGTCGGGCAGCGCGGCGGCACGATCGAAAGTCAGGCGTGGCGGCACGCCGGCCGGGCGCTACTCGACCGCGCCCTGGCGTTTCAAATAGTCGGCGATCTCGGTGTTGCCCGACTTGCGGGCGAGGCTCATGGCCGACTGGCCGTCGGCATCGGTCAGATCCATGTCGGCATCGGCTTCGATGAGCAATTCGACGACTTGCCGGTGCCCATGCCGCGCCGCCAGCATCAGCGCCGTTTGCCGGTTGGGCGCCCGCCTGTCGAGGTCGAGTTTCCTGGCCAGCAACAAGCGCATCACCTCCAGTTGCCCCGCGAAAGCCGCATAGTGCAGGGCCGACCAGCCGGGCCCCGTCAGGTCGGCCCCCGCGTCGAGCAGGCGCCGGACGATGGCGGGATATCCGCGCAGCGCCGCCAAGGCCAGCGCTGTATCGCCATATTGATTGTATTTCAATACGTTGGCGCGGTTTCTTAACAAGAAATCTATGAGCGCATCGTTGCCGTTGCTGGCCGCGTACATCAGCAGCGTCGTTCCCGAAGGATCGGAAGTATTCGGATCGAGGCCCCGGCGCACCAGGTCGACCACCAGATCGGTGCGGTTGTCGCGCGCCGCGACCAGGATGTCCTCGTAAACACCCGACCAGGCCGGCCGGACCAAGGCCAGCAGGCAGGCCAGCAACAGGGCGATGCTGGCGATACTAGGCGGCGACGCGATCTTGGGCATGATGGCGCAGCGTGACCTTGAACAAACGGCAGAAATTGCGGGTCGTCGCCTCGGCGAACTCCTCGAAGGCCATCCCGCGCAGCCGTGCGATCTCCTCGGCGACATGGCGGACATAAGCCGGCTCATTCAGCTTGCCGCGGTGCGGAACCGGCGCGAGATACGGCGCATCGGTCTCGACCAGCAAACGGTCGAGCGGCAGTTCGGCGGCCACGGCCTTCAATTCCTGTGCGTTCTTGAACGTGACGATGCCGGAGAACGACACGTGGAAACCCAGGTCGATCGCCCGCCACGCCGTGTCGCGATCCTCGGTGAAACAGTGGAAGACGCCACCGACCTCGCCCGCCTTCTCCTCGTCGAGGATGCGCAGGGTATCGTCCTTCGCCGCCCGGGTATGGATGATCAACGGCTTGCCCGCCTCGCGGGCCGCCTCGACATGGACACGGAACCGCCGCCGCTGCCATTCCAGGTCGCCCGCCAGCCGGTAATAATCGAGTCCGGTTTCGCCAATTGCCACGACCCTGTCCTGCCCCGCCATCCGGACGAGCGTTTCCACGTCCGGTTCAATGCCATCCTGGGTGTCGGGATGCACGCCGACGGCGGCAAAAATATTTTCGTATCCGGATGCGATTTCAAGCACGGCGGGGAACCGCTCCAGGGTGACGCCGGCGCAAAGGGCCGCGCCGACGCCGGTCGCCCGCATCCGGCCGAGCACGGCGGGCAGGTCGGCGGACAACTCGGGGAAGTCGAGATGACAGTGCGAATCGACCAGCATGCCGCTCAAAGCGTGTGCGTCGGCCGCGACGAACCGAGATGGGCGCCGAGGATGCCCTCGATCTTGCGCCGGACGGACTGCCCGCTCTCGTCGGCGCTGAACTGCACGCCGATACCCTGCGGCTTGTTGCCCTGCGCGCCGGCCGGCGTCACCCAGACCACGGTGCCGGCGATGGGCAGGCGGGCCGGGTCGTCCATGAGCGTCACCAGCATGAATATCTCGTCCCCGGGCAGGTATTCCCGGGTCGTCGGCACGAACAGGCCGCCGCGCTCCAGGAAAGGCATATAGGCCGCGTAGAGGGCGGATTTCGACGTGATGTTGAGCGAGAGCACGCTCGGACGCGCGCCGGCCGCCGGCGTGACCATTAGCCGCGCGCCCCCTTGCCGCCGGAAACGGCGCGCAGGTAGCGCTCCGCCAGCTCTTCCAGGTAGAGCCGGGAATTCAAGGGGTGCAAGGCCAGTGCGCGCATTTTCACCAGATCATTGTAGCAACGTATCAAGCCGGCCGCCGTCGCCCGCCCGGCCAGGTTCTCGACGGCGCCGGGGCGCTCGCCGAGATTCTGGCCACGGCCGGCGAGCTTGTGCCGGGCAAGCTCGACGACCCACTTCTGCACGATATCGACCACGCTTTCCATCGACAGCGCGGCCTCGTCCTTGAGCTGCAACTGGCTCTCCCAGCGGGCGGCGAGACCCGGCGCGTCCTCGCCCGACTCGGCCAGGCTGGCGAGCACCGCCTGCAAGGCGGCGCCCCGCCCCGACTGACTTTCGAGCAAGGCGCGCAAGGGCGCCCCGCCCAGCATCGGCAGCAGCCCGGCGGCCTTCCCCTCGCCGTTCATGGCCAGCCATTCGCTCGCCTGCTTCGCCGCCGGCTTGGGCAGCTTCAGAACCCGGCAGCGGCTCAGGATGGTCGGCAGCAGCACTTTTATTTTTGAAGTTACCAATAAAAAATAAACGTTTAACGACGGTTCTTCGAGTATTTTGAGAAGAGCATTCTGTGCGGCCGAATTCATCGCGTCCGCGGGTTCGAGCAGGAGGACGCGAGCGCCGCCCCGATGCGAACCGACGAACACGAAGTCTTCCAGTTGCCGAATCTGCTCGATCCTGATCTGCCGGCTGGCCTTCTTCTTCTCCGCCCCGGAGACTATGTCTGTGTCGGCCCCGGCCACTGCCCTGGCCTCCGCCTCGACATCGGCCTCGGGCCGGACATGGCGAAAATCCGGATGATTGCTCCCGGCCAGCCAGTGGCAGGACGGGCAAGTGCCGCAGGCGGCCGCGGGGGCCGGCTGCTCGCACAGCAGGCGGGCCGCGACTTCATGCGCGAACGCGCTCTTGCCGATCCCGGACGGCCCCGCCAGCAGCATGGCGTGAGGAATGGCCGCGCTCGCGCGCCACAGCTCCTGCCATGCCGCCTCGTGCCACTCGAAATGTTTATTATCAGAGTGTTGCAATTATATTTTCAAGTGATTCTTGAATTATGTCGATGGTGCCGGTGGCGTCGACGATCCGGATTCGGCCCCGGCTGTCCCGAGCCCGGCGCAGATACTCGGCGCGCACCCGCTCGAAAAACTCGCCCTGCTCCTGCTCGAAGCGATCGAGAGTCCGATCCATCCCGACGATGCGCCGGCGCGCAAGCTCGGTCGGGACGTCGAACAACAGCGTCAGGTCCGGCGTGACGCGCAAGCCGCCATCCTCGCCGCCCTGCACACCCTGTACCCATCGCTCCAGCAAGGAAAGCTTTTCCAGGGCCAGTCCGCGCCCCCCTCCCTGGTAGGCGAAACTGGCATCCGTGAACCGGTCGCAGACCACCCAATCGCCCCGGGCCAGCGCCGGCTCGATCACGCGCGCGAGGTGTTCGCGCCGCGCGGCGAACATCAGCAACGCCTCGGTTTCGAGGTGCATCGGCTCGGCCAGCAGCAGCGCACGCAGCTTTTCCCCCAGGGGGGTGCCGCCCGGTTCCCGCGTCTGGACCACGACATGCCCCAGCGAGCGCAGGCGGGCCACCAGCCAATCCAGATGGGTGCTCTTGCCCGCGCCGTCGAGCCCTTCCAGCGTGATGAACCTGCCTGCCCTCACCTCAACCCCCTCCGCCGCGTTTCTGGTACCTGGCCACGGCCCGATTATGCTCTTCCAGGCTGCGCGAAAAATGGCTGCTGCCGTCGCCGCGGGCGACGAAGTAGAGCTTGTCCGTCGCCGGCGGCCGCAGGGTGGCCGCGATCGAGGCCAGGCCGGGCATGGCGATCGGCGTCGGCGGCAGGCCGCCGCGCGTGTAGGTGTTGTAGGGGCCGTCGGCCAGCAGGTCGCGCTTGCGCAGGTT
>CAZRRI010000006.1:0-63207 GCA_964602565.1 uncultured Rhodocyclaceae bacterium
GCATGCCGCCGGCCACGCGCAAGGCGACGGCGGCCAGGCCGGCCCGCACCGTCAGCCGGTCGCCGGGCGCCAGGCCCAGCCAGGCCTGCGCGGCGGCCGAGAGGAACACCGTGTCGTCGGCGAGCAGGGCCAGGCGCTCGTCGTCGGCCGGCGCGCCGATCAGTCCGGGCGTCACCGCGCCGGCGCGGAAGACGTCGATGCCGACGATGCGCAGGGTCGGTGCCGGTTCCGGCGTGCCGCCACGGCTGACTTTGGCCAGCCCCGGCGCGTCGAGCACGGGCGCATCCACTTCCAGCACCGGGCTGGCCAGGGCGATGTCCGGGTCGGCGGCGACGCGCTCCAGCATGCTGTCGTCGAAGCCGGAACGCGGCCCGCGGATCTCCAGGTCGGCCTGGCCGGTGGTGGCGCGCACCGCCTGGGCGAACTCGCGCACGGCGGAAGCGTTGATCAGATGCACCGCCAGGCCGAGCGCCACGCCGACGGCGATGGCCGCCAGTGTCGCCACCAGCCGCCAGGGGTGCGCGCGCAGCTCGCCGGCGGCGAGCCAGAGGCCGAGCTTCACGGCGCGGCGCGCGCGGCCAGCCCGTCGCGCGTCAGCGCCAGCACCCGGTCGGTGCTCGCCGCCGCCAGCGGCGAATGCGTCACCAGGATGCCGGCGGCGCCGTTCTGCCGCAGTTCGTCGCGCAGCAGCGCCAGCACGTCGCGGGCGGTGTCCGGGTCGAGGTTGCCGGTCGGTTCGTCGGCGAGCAGCAGGGCCGGCCTGTGCACCAGGGCGCGGGCGATGGCGACGCGCTGCAACTCGCCGCCGGACAGTTCGCCGGGACGGGCATGGCGCCGCCCGCCGAGGCCGACGGCGGCCAGCATGTCGGCGGCCCGGCGCGGATCGTCGCGGCCGAGCAGCAGGAGCGGCACGCGCACGTTCTGTTCCAGCGTCAGGTGCGGCAGCACGTGGAAGGCCTGGAAGACGAAGCCCAGCTTTTCGCGCCGCAGCCGCGCCGCCGCGTCGTCGGCCAGGCCGGACATGCGCTGGCCGCCGATGCGGATCTCGCCCGCGTCGGCCGGCTCCAGGCCGGCGATCAGGTTGAGCAGGGTGGATTTGCCGACGCCCGATTCGCCCATGATGGCGACGTATTCGCCGGCCGCCAGCGTCAGCGACAGGCGGGAAAACAGCGCGCGGCCGCCGGGCAGGGTCTTGGCCAGGTCGATGATGTCGAGCATGGCGGCATGTTATGTCATCGCGCGGCAATCAACGAAGGTCAGCCGCGGCGGCACGCCGGCTTCAGCGCAATCGGCGCGCGACCAGCGCCGGCAGCCGCAGCAGGAAGCCGAGGAACAGCCGCGCGTGCATCCAGGTGAGCAGGGCGTTGTCGCGCAGGTAGTTGAAGTGCGAGACGCCGCCCTCGTCGGCGCGGAAGTAGCGCACCGGCGCGTCGAGGTTGATCGGCCGCACGCCGGCCCAGCACAGGCGAACGACGGCCTCGGGGTCGAAGTCGAAGCGGCGCATGAAATGCTGGCCGTTCATCACGCGCATCAGCGGCGCGATGGGATAGACGCGGAAACCATACAGCGAGTCGCCGATGCCGGCCCACAGCGTTTCCAGGTCGGCCCAGCCGTTCGACACCTTGCGGCCGTTCACGCGTAGGCGCGGCGCGTCGGCGTCGAACACCGGCCTGCCGAGCACCATCGCCCCGGGGCTGGCTTGCGAGGCGGCCATGAAGCCGGGGATCAGCCCGGCCGGGTGCTGGCCGTCGGAATCCATGGTTAGCGCGTGCGTGTAGCCCTCGGCGGTGGCCTGGGTGATGCCCGCCAGCACGGCGGCGCCCTTGCCGCGGTTCTCCGGCAGCACGATGACGCGCAGGCCGGCGTCGCCGGCGGCCATCGCGCGCAGGCGTTCGGCGCTGCCGTCGGTGCTGCCGTCGACGACGACCCACACCGGCGTCCATTGCGCGCGGGCGGCGCGCACGGTCTCGTCCACCTTCGGCCCCGGGTTGTAGCTGGGGATGAGCACCAGATGCGAGGCCGAGGGCTTCAGGACAGGGTCTCCCGCGCCATCGCCGCGCATGGCGCCCCGCGGCCCAGCTCGGTGCGGAAGTAGGCCTCGAGTTGCCGCGCGAAGGCCTTGGCGTCGTTGGGCGCCTCGAAGCGGCGCCCCAGGCGCACGCGGAAATGCAGCGGCAGGCTGGGCCGGCGGAACAGCGGCCAGGTCTTGCCCAAGTAGGGCGGCGCGTCGAAGTCGATGAGCAGCGTCTGCACGGGCACCCTGGCGGCGCGCGCGATCAGGCCCGCGCCGGGGGTGCACGCGCCGATGGGGAAGGTGGTGGTGCGCGTGCCCTCGGGGAAGATCAGCAACTGGGAATCCTTGCGCAGTTCGTCGCGCGCGTGCAGCACCAGCCTGATCGAGGCATTGTTGGGAATGTAGCGCGCCAGGCGGGCCGCCGCGCCGAGCAGCAGGTTGTCCATCAGCGTGGCCTTCATGACGCAGACGGCGTTGGGCAGGCGCGAGACGATCATCACCACGTCGAGCAGCGAGGGGTGGTTGGCGACCAGCACCAGCGCGCCCTCGCCGCGCAGCCGGTCCAGCTCGGCCAGATCGAAGCGGCAGGCGCAGCACAGTTCGAGGAAATGCAGGTAGAGCCGGAAGACGGCCATGATCACCCGGCGGCCGAGCGGCTGGCCCCAGTGTTCCGGCAGCAGCGGATGCATGAGTATGGCGAACGGCAGCCAGGCGAGGCACAGCAGCGCCAGCATGCCCAGGCCGAGCACCATGGCGACATGCTCGTAGATTCGCCACGGCCAGGATGGCGGGCGGGGTGGGCTGGCGGGCTGGTCAATCATCGACGCGCACGCGCGTCTTCGACTCGTCGAGGATCCACGAGACGGCAAGGCCCGCCGCCGCGAAATGCTTGCGCGCCACGAGCGGGCTGTCGGCGAAACTGGCGCCCGCCAGCGTGTCGTAGCGGACGAAGGCGCCGACCCAGGCGCGGTCGAAACGCTTCGACAGCGAGACCAGGAACTGGCTGCCGCTGTAGCCGCCGCTGGCCTGGTAGGCCGGCCGGAACGGGGCCGCGTGGCGCGGCGCCACGCCGTAGAAGTAGTCATGCTGCCTTCGGGTCGCCCAGATCGGGCCGGCGACGAATCCCAGGTTCCAGCCGGGCAGGGCCGGCGGGTCGGCGATGTCCAGGTTGAGGTTGGGCGAGAAGATCCAGCCGATCCCGCGCGGCGAGCCTTCGACGGTGAAGGCGGCGCGCAGCGGCAGGCGCAGCTTGAGGAAGCGCGCCCGGTCGGCGTCGCGCCACAGGGTGAGGTCGACTTGCGGGCCGAACTCGGCCGTGGGCTTGAGGTCGGCCATGCCGGCGCGGATGTCGACCTCGTCGCTGTCGGTCGGTGGCGAGGCGGCGAGGCTGAGCGTCAGGTCGACGCGGTCGGAATCGAACAGACTGCCGCGGATGCCGTGGCGGTCGGCCTTGAGGAACTTGCCGTGGTAGACGAAGTAGGGCACGGGCATGAGGAAGTCGTGCCGCTCGTCCGAGCCGCGATAGGCGGGAAAACTGAGCGCCGCGATGCCCGCGCCGACTTCCCAGAGCGGCATGTCCCCGGCGGCGCCGGCCAGCGCCGGCAGCGACAGCGCGGCAAATGCGGCGGCGTAGCGAAGCGGTGTGCGCATCAGGAGTGTCCCATGGGATGGGAGGCGATCGCCTCGATCTCGACCAGAAGGTCGGCGCGGCAGATGTCGGCCTCGATGTACTCGATGCTGGCGCTGGCGCCGGCGGCCGCCTCGATGGCCGGCCGCGCGCGCGGCAGGTCGGCGGCGTGGCGCAGATAGACGCGCAGCCCCAGTTCCGGCAGCCGGTAAGGCCCGGTGAGCGACTTGCCGTTCGCCGAGGCCAGCAGGGCCTCGATGTTGGCGAGCGTCTCGCGCGTCTGGCCGGCCACGTCGCCAAGGTGGCGTGTCTCGTGGCCGACGATGCTGGCGGTGCCGGAGACCAGCAGCGCCTCCCGTCCCGGCAGGCGGGCAAGCATGGCGCGGGAAAAAGCCGGGCTGCGCGGCCCGTAGATCGCCGGGTAGTCGTAGGCGCTGGTCTGGCGGGGATTCTCGATCGGCACGGCCTCGCCGCGGCCGGCCAGGAAGGCGATGGTCAGCGGGCCGGAACGGGTGCCCAGCGCGCAGGCGGCCGGCACTTGGCCGCGCGTCAGGCGGCCGCCGGCGACGAAGGCGTCGTGGCGGCCGAGGTTGAACTGGCGGTAGCGCTCCAGGCCGCCGGTTGCCCGGTTGATGTCGGCCAGGTAATTCCAGGTCCGCCACAGATGCGGCCGTCCTTCGCGCCCGATCAGCGCGAGGATGCGGCGATAGGCGTCCTCCGTGGCCTGCCGCAGCGGTTGGCCGCCCGGTCCGAAGTCGCCTTCCTCGACGTCGAGGACGCCGTACATCAGGTGTTCGTCGATCCGGAAGCGGATTCCGGCCTCCTCGCCGGCGCGGGGGGGGCCCAGCCGCCACCAGCGAAAAGGCCCCCCGCCAGGGCGAGGGTGGGGGGCGCCGTGCGCCGCCGGGGGCCGCGACGCCCGGACTGCGTCTCCCGGCCCCGGCGCGGCGGCGGCGGGGCCTTGTCGCGGGGCCGTCGGGGCGCAGCGCCTCGAACAGGCCCAGCCGCGCCATCGCCGCATCGACGGCCAGTCCGGCCAGTCCGGGCGGCCCCGGCCATGCCGCGGTCGTCCGCAGATCGGGCGGAGCGGGGTTGAGGATGGCGGCCGGGACTCCTGACATGCCGAAAATTATACCGGCGCGATGGCTGCCTTCGCGGCCTTCGGACAGACGCGGCACGATAGAATCCGCCGATGGAAAACGGATCGCGGCTTCAGGTGGAGCAGGCCATTCTGGCCAGCAAGACGGCACTGCTGTATGGCAATGCGCTGCTGGGCCAGATCGCCACCATCGTCAATGCCAGCCTCATGGCCTGGGTGTTGGCCGGCGGTCTGCCGACGGGGGTCGCGGCGGGCTGGTGGGCGATCATCACCATCGTCGCCGTGGGCCGCTTCCTGCTGGCCCGCGCCTATCGGGCCGCGCGGCCGGACGATGCGGCGGCTCCCTGGTTCCGGCGTTACCTCATCGGCGTGGGTGTCGCCGGCCTGGTCTGGGGTGGCGGCGCCCTGCTGTTCATGCTGAACGGCGGCATCGAAGAACGGCTGTTCGTCGCTTTCGTCGCCGCCGGCACGGTGGCCGGCGCCGTGCCCATGCTGTCGCCGGTGTTCGCGGCCTTCGGCCTGTTTGCCGTGCCCATCGTCGTGCCGGTGGCGGTCGGCGCGCTCTGGCCCGCCACGTCGCTGATCGACTGGGCCTTCGGCGTCATGGCGGTGATTTTCCTCATCGCCGTCATGAAAAGCGCCCGCGCCATGCACGACACCCTCGACGGCTCGCTGCGGCTGGCGCACGAGAAATCCCGCCTGGTCGCCGAACTCGACCAGGCGCGCCTCGCCGCCGAACAGGCCTCGCGGGCCAAGAGCATGTTCCTGGCCAACATGAGCCACGAGATTCGCACGCCGATGAACGGCGTGCTCGGCATGACCGAACTGCTGCTGACCACCGACCTCGACGACGAGCAGCGCGAGTTTGCCACCATCATCAAGGGCAGCGGCGACGCGCTGCTGACCATCATCAACGATATTCTCGACCTGTCGAAGATCGAGGCGGGCAAGCTGGATCTCAGGATCGACGCGTTCAACCTGCGGGAAACCGTCGACCAGGTCGCCGCCGTGCTGTCGCTGCGCGCCAACGAGAAGAAACTGGCGTTCTCCTGCCGCTGCGAGCCTTCCGTGCCGGCGCTGCTGCTCGGCGACGCGGGCCGCGTGCGGCAGATCCTCGTCAACCTGGTCGGCAACGCCATCAAGTTCACCGAGTCCGGCGAAGTCTCGCTGGTCGTCAAGCCGGAGCGGCTGGACGATGCGCACGCCGAGCTGCGCTTCGACATCCGCGACACCGGCGTCGGCATTCCGGCCGACAAGGTGGCCGGCCTGTTTTCACCGTTCACCCAGGTCGATGCTTCGACGACGCGCCGGTTCGGTGGCACGGGCCTCGGCTTGTCCATTTCGCGGCGGCTGGTCGAACTGATGGGCGGCCGGATCGGCGTCGATAGCGTCGAGGGCCAGGGTTCGACGTTCTGGTTCATCGTTCCGTTCGACATTCCCGACCTCGCCGCCGACCTCGGCTGAGCCGGACGCTTGGCGGCGCGTCACGCCACCCCGGCGCCGAGCGCGACCATGATGTAGCGCAGGCCCTTGCCCAGCGCCATCCACAGCATGCAGGGCAGCCAGGGCAGGCGCAGCCAGCCGGCGGCGGCGCACAGGGCGTCGCCGAGGAGCGGCGCCCAGGCCAACAGCAGGGCCGGCGCGCCGTGGCGTATCACCACGCCTGACTTTCCCGGCACGCCGGCTGGCGGCAGCAGCCGTGCCATGCCGTAGGTGGTCATGCCGCCGAGCGTGTTGCCGATCGTCGCCAGCGTCAGCGCCGGCACGGCCTGATCGGGGTGCAGTTTCAGCAGCGCGAACAGCGCGATTTCCGATCCGCCGGGCAGCAGCGTCGCCGCCAGAAAACTCGACAGGAAAAGGCCGGCGAGGCCGGCGGGCGGCCCGGCGAGGAAGTCCATGACGCGGATCGGGAGCGTGTGGTGGTGAGTAGAATGCACAATTATCGTGGAACTTTCCGGAGAGAACATGTCGATACGACGCAGGATTCTCGTCGGCCTCGCGGCCGGTTGCCTCGCCGTCACGCTGGCCGGCGGCGCGCGGGCGCAGGCGCGGACCGAACTGCTGCTTTACTGCGGCATCACCATGGTGCGGCCGATGACGGAGATCGCCAGGAACTTCGAGCAGCGCGAGAACGTCAAGATCACCATCGCCCAGGGCGGCTCGGAGGACTTGTTCCAGTCGGCCAAGAAGAGCGGCGTCGGCGACTGGTACCTGCCGGGCGAGCCGAGCTACCGCGAAAGGCATCTCAAGGAAGGCCTGTTCGGCGAGCACGTGACGGTCGGCTACAACCAGATGGGCCTCATGGTGGCCAAGGGCAACCCCAAGCAGGTCAAGGCGGACCCGCGCGAACTGCTGCGCAAGGATCTGCTCGCCATCATCGGCAACGCCGAGTCCGGCAGCGTCGGCTTCGAGTCCAAGCAGATCCTCGACAGCCTGGGCATTTACCCGAACGTGATCAGGCAGGTGGCCTTCCTGGCGCCCGATTCGCGCAGTATCGTCAATGCCATGAAGAAGGGCGAGGCCGACGTCAGCCTGAACTGGCGGGCGGTGGCCTTCTTTCCCGACAACGCCCCCAGGGTCGATGTCGTCGACCTCGATCCGCGGCTGGCCGCGCCCCAGGCCCTGCTGCTGATCCAGCTCAAGAGCAGCCGTCACGTGGATATCGGCAGGCGCTTCATGGCCTACGCGGCGGGCGAAGAGGGCCAGGCCATATTCCGGAAGTGGGGTTTCCTGGACAACAAGGCCGGTCGCCAGGCAGGCGCGTGACGAAACCGCCGCCGCGTCTTCCCGACAGGGTCCTGCGGCCGACGGCCTACTGGCTGTTCGGCCTGGCCGCCGCTTGTCTCGTCGCCGTGCTCGGCGTCGAAATGCTGTTCGATTCCTTGCGCGAGGAACTGGACGCGAACCGGACCAACGAGCAGGCGCGGCTTTTCATCGGCGACGACATCGTGCGCGGCATCCGCGGCATCGAGACGGATCTCTACCGGCTGGCGGCGACGTCGAGCGACGCCGAAGCGGCGCGGGTGCGCCACGCCATCGACCGCCACATCGAAAGCATCGAGCGCGACCTGCATGTCCTGGCCCGGGGCGGCACGGTCGAGCGTGTCCTGCCGCTCAACCTCGAGGGGCACGACAACATAAAGGTGACGGCGGCTTACCAGCCTCCGGCCGACGACGGCTATGTCATGGAGACCATCGAAGTCGAGCCGCAGCTGGAGATCATGGCGGAGCTGGCCGACACGCTCGAATATCTGGTGCTGCGCCGGGGCGACTGCGAGTCGCGCCAGGACTTCAAGTGCCTCCAGAATCTCCAGCCCGAGCTGTCGCGTTTTCTCAAACAGCTGCCGTCCCACATCGAGCGCATCGGCGAGAACGCCAACCGTCTGTACTTCAGCAGCAACCAGCGCCTGCGCGAGCTGGAGGACGAGCTGGGCAGCCGCCAACGGTATCTCAAGCGGGTCGAGATGGCCCTGATCAGCCTGGTGATCGTCCTGGCCGGCATGATTTCGGTGCTGTTCGTGCGTCGCCTCGGCCAGATCAACCGCCGTCTCGAAACGGCGCTGGCCGACATGGCGGCGGCCAGGGCCGAGGCGGAGCAGGCCAGTCGCGCCAAGTCCGAGTTCGTGTCGCGCATGAGCCACGAACTGCGCACGCCGCTCAACGCCATCATCGGGTTCGCCGATCTGCTGGAAGCCGAGCCGCTGTCGCCATCGCACCGCAATTACGTCAGCCTGATCAACAGCTCGGGCCGGCACCTGATGGAGCTGATCAACGCGGTGCTCGACCTGGCCAAGATCGAGGCCGGCGGCCTGGTGCTGGAAGAGATTCCCTTCGATTTCGCCGCCGCCATCGAGGATGTCGAGTCCATCGTCGGCGAGCGCGCCGCCGAAAAGGGCCTGGAGTTCGTCGCCACCGTGTCGCCGGCCTTGCCGCGCCGCGTGATGGGCGACCCCACCCGTCTGCGGCAGGTGCTGATCAACCTGCTGGTGAATGCCGTCAAGTTCACCGAGCGGGGCACGGTGAGCCTGCGGGTGGCGCCCGACGGCGACAACATCCAGTTTGCCGTGCGCGATTCCGGCATCGGCATGGACGAACAGGCGCGCGGCCGGCTGTTCCAGCCGTTCAGCCAGGGCGACGAATCGATCACCCGCCGCTATGGCGGCACCGGCCTGGGCCTGGTCATTTCCAAGGAACTGATCGAGGCGATGGGAAGCGACATCGAAGTGGAGAGCGCGCCCGGCGCCGGCACCTGCTTCTGGTTCCGGCTGCCGCTGAAGCCGGCGCCCGACGTGCCCGGCACGGATGCCGCCACCGCGCCGCCGGTCGCCGCGGCGGCCGCCGAGCCGGCCTGGGCCAGCCTGATCGCCGGCCGGGTGCTGCTGGTCGACGACAACCTGGTGAACCAGAAAGTGGCGGGCGCCATGCTGGGCAAGCTGGGATTGTCGTACGATCTTGCCGTCAACGGCGTCGAGGCGGTGCGGTGCGTGGGCGACAAGGATTACGCGCTGGTGTTGATGGACGTGGAAATGCCGGAAATGGACGGCATCACCGCCACCCGGCGCATCCGCGAGCGGGAGGCGGCGGAGGGCCGGCCGCGGCTGCCCATCATCGCCATGACCGCCAACGCCCTGCGGAAGGATCGCGAGCGCTGCCTCGCCGCCGGCATGGACGGCTATGTCGCCAAGCCGATATCGCGCAAGACATTGCAGGACGAGCTGAACCGCGTGTTCAGCGACAAGATCGAACCGCCGCGCCTGGCCGCGGCGCCACAGTCGAAGGAGCGAGCGATGGAAGAACGGGTATTCGATCAGGAAGCCGCGCTGGAGATGATGGGCGACCCCGATCTGCTGAAGGAGCTGGCGCAGATATTCATCGAGAACGCGCCGCAGACCTTCGCCGAGATGCAGGCCGCGCTCGACGCCGGCGACCAGGCGGCGCTCAAGCGCAGCGCCCACACGCTCAAGGGCTTGTTCGCCACCTTTGCCTGCCCGCAAGGCGAAGCCAGCGCGCGTGAACTCGAGGTTGCGGCGGTGGACCCGGGCATCAAGCCGGAGCGCCACCGCGAGCTCGTCGAGGACGTACGCGGCTGGACGGAGGCGCTGCGCGCCGCCCTGGCGCGCTACCTCGCGGAATAGTCCGGTGCGGCCGGATTATCTCGAAAGGATACTCAACGCCCGCGTCTACGACGTCGCGGTGGAAACGCCGCTCGAAGTCGCGCCCAACCTTTCCGCGCGCTCGGGCAACCGGGTGCTGCTCAAGCGCGAGGACATGCAGCCGGTGTTCTCGTTCAAGCTGCGCGGCGCCTACAACAAGATGGCGCACCTGACGCCGGTGCAGAAGAAGCGCGGCGTCATCGCCGCCAGCGCCGGCAACCACGCCCAGGGCGTGGCGCTGGCCGCCCGCCGGCTCGGCTGCGCGGCGACGATCGTCATGCCGGTGACCACGCCCCGGATCAAGATCGACGCCGTCCGCAAGCATGGCGGCGACGCCGTCCGCGTCGTCCTGGCCGGCGATTCGTACGACGAGGCCCACGCCCATGCCCAGGCCCTCGAGAAGCGGGAGCGGTTGACCTTCGTCCATCCCTACGACGATCCCGATGTCATCGCCGGCCAAGGCACCATCGCCATGGAGATCCTGCGCCAGCATCCCGGCCCGATCGACGCCGTGTTCTGCGCCATCGGCGGCGGCGGCCTGATCGCGGGGGTGGCGGCCTACGTCAAGCGCTTGCGGCCTTCGACCCGGATCATCGGCGTCGAGGCGTCGGACGCCGACGCCATGGCCCGCTCGCTGGCGGCCGGCAAGCGCGTGCGCCTCGATTCCGTCGGCCTGTTCGCCGATGGCGCGGCCGTGAAGTACGTCGGCGCCGAGACTTTCCGCCTCTGCCGGGAATACGTCGACGAAGTCGTGCTGGTCGACACCGACGCCATCTGCGCCGCCATCAAGGACGTGTTCGAGGACACGCGCTCGATCCTCGAGCCGGCCGGCGCGCTGGCCGTCGCCGGCGCCAAGGCCTGGGTCAAGGCCACCGGCGTGCGGGACAAGACGCTGGTGGCGGTGGCTTCCGGCGCCAACATGAATTTCGATCGCTTGAGGTTCGTCGCCGAGCGCGCCGAGGTCGGCGAGCAGCGCGAGGCCGTGCTGGCGGTGACCATTCCCGAGAAGCCCGGCAGCTTCAAGAAGTTCTGCGGCCTCATCGGCAAGCGCGCCATCACCGAGTTCAACTACCGCTACGCCGACGCCAGGGAGGCGCATGTCTTCGTCGGCGTGCAGGTCGCCAATCGCGCCGAGTCGCTCAAGCTGGTCGAATCCCTGCGCCGCCACGACCTGCCGACGCTCGACCTCACCGACGACGAGATGGCCAAGCTGCACATCCGCCACATGGTCGGCGGCCGCGCGCCGGGGCTCGCCGACGAGCTGCTCTACCGCTTCGAGTTCCCCGAGCGGCCGGGCGCGCTGATGAATTTTCTCGACCGGATGAGCAAGGGCTGGAACATTTCGCTGTTCCACTACCGCAACCATGGCGCCGACTATGGCCGCGTGCTGGTCGGCATGCAGGTGCCGGCGCGGGAAATGAAGGCTTTCCGCGCCTTCCTCAAGAACCTGGGTTATCGCTGCCGGGACGAATCGAAAAACCCCGCCTACCGGCTGTTCCTAGGCCAGTAGCGGAGCGAAATCCGGCGGGTTTGTCGGCCGGCTTGCCGGCGGTATCGGCTGGCGGGCTTACTTGCCGGCCGGCGCGGGCTTGGGCTTGGCCGGATCTTCGCCTTTCAGCGCCTTCAGCGCCTGGCGGGCCGTGGCGCTGCGGCTGGCGGGCGCGGGCGTGGCGCCCGCCTTGTCGGCCGGCGCGGCCTGGGTCGAAGGCGGGTTGGCCGGCGGCGTGTCGCCACCGCTGACTTTCGGTTGTTGCTGCGCCAGTGCCGGGCCGCCGATGCCCAGCGCCGCGCAGATCGCAAGTTCACGAATCACGTTCCTGCCTCCCCTTGATCGCCGTCAAGTGTAACGCACGACGCGCCGGCTTCGGTGACGATCAGATCGAGGCGGATGTCGTGGGCCTGCGGGCGGACGCTATCGACGCGGCCGACCTCGAAGCCGACGCCGATCGCCAGCGGCCGCGGCCGCAGCGCGGCCAGCGTGCGGTCGAAATAGCCGCCGCCGTAGCCGATCCGGTAGCCCTCGCCGTCGAACGCCACCAGCGGCAGCAGCAGCACGTCCGGCGGGGCGCACGGTGCGGTGGCGGGAACCGGGATGCCGTGGCGGTCAGCGGTCATCGGCGCATCCGGCATCCAGGCGAGGAAGCGCATGGGTGCGGCGGCGGCCACCACCACCGGCTGGCAGGCGCGCCAGCCGCGACCGATCAGTTCCGCCACCAGCGGCCGGGCGTCGAACTCGCGCCGGACCGGCCAGCAAAAGCCGATGGCGCGCGGGCGGCGTGTCGTCAGGACTGACTTTAGCGCGGCCTCGATCAGCGCCGAGGCGTGCGCGTGCGCGGCCTCGCTCATCGCCAGGCGCGCGGCGATGCGCTCGCGCCGCAGGCGCTGGCGAAACGGGGCGGAATCGCCGGCGTGATCGCCGGATGGCTCGGCCGAATCCATGTGCTAATCTGGATTGATGGAGCGGCGACTATATACGACGAAACGAAGGGCTGGACTGGCCGCCGCGCTGCTGATGGCGGGGGCGGGGATGGCGTTCGCCGGCGACGAGCCCTCCGCCGAGGAGCGTTTCGCCGCCGCCCGCGACGCCTTCCGCGCCGGCGAGCGCGTCAAGCTGGCCGGGCTCGCCGAGTCCCTGCGCGGCAGTGAGTTCGCGCGCTGGGTCGAGCACTGGCAACTGCGCCTGCGCCTCGAGGAAGACAGCGACGAGGGCGTGGCCGCCTTCCTGGAAGCGGAGCGCGGTTCCTACCTCGCCGAGAAGATGCGCGGCGAATGGCTGCGCTGGCTGGGCAAGCGCAAGGACTGGCCGAGATTCCAGGACGAGTACGCCAGGCTCGTCCAGCCCGACCAGGAGTTGTCCTGCCTCGCGCTCCAGGCCAGGCTGGAACGGCAGGAAGACGCCAGCGCGCTCGACGAGGCCCGTCCGCTGTGGTTCGGCGCGGCCGACCTGCCCGAATCCTGCCAGCCCCTCATGGAGCGCCTGATCGCCGACGGCCGGCTGGACCGGGACGATGTCTGGGCGCGGATGCGCCGCCTGATGGAGCTGAAGAAGCCGGGCGCCGCCCAGGCCGTGGCGCGTCTGCTGCCGAAGCGCGAAGCGCCCGACGCGCGCAGGCTGGAAACCGTGATCGACCATCCGGCGCGTTACCTGGCGCGCCTGCCGGGCAATTTCGCCGCCAGCCGGCGGGGCCGCGAGCTGGCCTTGTTCGCCGTCGCTCGCGTCGCCCGCGGCGATCCGGCGGTGGCGGCGACGCAATGGCGGGCCATCGAGGCGCGTTTCGGCGAGGCCGAGCGCGCCTATGCCTGGGGCCAGATCGCCTGGCTGGCGGCGCTCAACCACCTGCCCGAGGCGCCGGACTGGTACGCGCTCGCCGCCGGCGCGGCCTTGAGCGAGGAGCAGCACGCCTGGCGCGCGCGCGCCGCCCTGCGCGCCCGGGACTGGCCGGGGCTGGCGCAAGCCGTGGCCGCGATGCCGGCGAAGCTGGCCGGCCAGCCGGAATGGGTCTACTGGGCCGGCCGGGCGCTGGCGGCGCAAGGGTCGTCGCAGGAGGCGACGCGGCTTTACGAGAAAATCGGCGGCCAGCCGAATTTCTACGGCAACCTCGCCGACGAGGAACTCGGCCGCGCCATCGCCCTGCCGCCGCGGGCGGCGCCGCCCAGCGCCGAGGAACTCGCCGCCGTCCGCGCCAATCCGGGGCTGCGCCGCGCGCTCGCGGTGCTGCGGACCGACCTGCGCATCGAGGGCGTGCGCGAGTGGGTGTGGAACCTGCGCGGCATGGGCGATCGCCAGCTGCTGGCGGCGGCGGAAGTCGCGCGCGGCGAAGGCGTCTGGGACCGCGCCATCAACACCGCCGACCGCACCCTGGTCGAGCACGACTACGGGCTGCGCTACCTGGCGCCGTTCCGCGACCAGGTGACGGCCAAGGCGCGCGCCGTGGCGCTCGACGACGGCTGGGTGTACGGCCTGATGCGCCAGGAAAGCCGCTTCGTCATGGATGCGCGTTCCTCGGTCGGCGCCAAGGGCCTGATGCAGCTGATGCCCGCCACCGCGCGCTGGGTGGCGAAGAAGATCGGCCTGGCCGACTACCACCCGTCGCGCGTGACGGAAATGGACACCAACGTCACGCTGGGCACGCATTACCTCAAGATGGTGCTCGAATCGCTCGACAACCAGCCGGTGCTGGCGTCGGCCGCCTACAACGCCGGGCCGGGGCGGGCGAGGAAGTGGCTCGCCGACCGGCCGCTGGAAGGCGCGATCTACGCCGAAACCATCCCGTTCAACGAAACCCGCGACTACGTCAAGCGGGTGATGAGCAACGCGGTGTACTACGCCATGCTGTTCGAGGACCGGCCGCAATCGCTGAAGGCGCGGCTGGGCGTCGTGCGCGCGCGCGGCGACCGCGAAGGCGCCGGCGAAACGGAAGAGGCGGCGCTGCCATGATGGCCAGCGTGCTGGTCGTCGGCGGTTCCGGCTTCGTCGGCTCGCATCTGGTGCGCCGCCTGGCCGGCCGCGGGCTGCGCGTGGTGGTGCCGACGCGCCGGCGCGAACGGGCCAAGCCCCTGATCCTGCTGCCGACGGTCGAAGTGGTCGAGGCCGACGTCCACGACGAAGCCACCTTGCGCCGCCTGTGCGCCGACCAGGACGCCGTGGTCAATCTGGTGGGCATCCTCAAGGGCGGCAACGGCGATCCCTACGGCCCGGGTTTCGCCCGGGCCCACGTCGAACTGCCGCGCCGCGTCGCCGAGGCGGCCGGGCGGGCGGGCATCGACCGCTTCATGCACATGTCGGCGCTGAAGGCCGATGCCGCCGCGCCGTCCGGCTACCTGCGCTCCAAGGCCGCGGGCGAGGCGGCGGTGCGCTCGGCGCTGCCTTCGGCGACGATCTTCCGGCCCTCGGTGATCTTCGGCGCCGGGGATTCGTTCCTGAGCATGTTCGCCGGCCTGATGAAGTTCGCGCCGGTCATGCCGCTGGCCGCCGCCGACGCGCAATTCCAGCCGGTATGGATAGGCAACGTCGCCGACGCCTTCGTCGAGGCGCTGCTGCGGCCGGAAAGCGAAGGCCGGACCTACGAACTGTGCGGGCCGACCGTCTACACGCTGCGCCGGCTGGTGGCGTACGCGGGCGAATGCAGCGGCCGACGCCGCCCGGTGATCGGCCTGTCGCCGGGACTGTCGTGGTTGCAGGCGCTGGCGCTGGAAGTGGTCGGCGGCCCGATGACGCGCGACAACCTGCGGTCGATGTCGGTGCCCAATGTCTGCGCCGAGGGCTGCGGCCTGCCGTTCGGGCTGGCGCCGGCGGCGCTCGAACGGATCGCGCCGGGCTACCTCGGCTATCTGGCGCGGCCCAGCCGATAGACGGCTGTGCTGCCGAGGAAGTTGTGCTCCTCGGCGATTTCCCTGCCTTCGTCGAACACCTTGCGCTCGCGCACCACGATGCCGCGCTCGGCGCAGAAGGCGTCGAAATCGGCGATGGTGAAGAAGCGCAGGTTCGGCGAGTCGTACCACTGGTGCGGCAGGCTTTCCGAAACCGGCATGCGGCCGTTGAGGATGGCCTGGCGGTGTTTCCAGTAGCCGAAGTTGGGGAAGCTGACCACCGCCTCGCGGCCGACGCGCAGCATCTCGTTCACGATGTCCTCGGTGTGGCGCATCGCCTGCAGCGTCTGCGACAGGATGACGTGCTGGAAGGCGCCGTCCTCGAAATCCTTGAGCCCGCCTTCGAGGTCGCCCTGGATGACGTTGATGCCGTTGCGGATGGCCGCCAGCACCTTGGCGTCGTCGATCTCGACGCCCCAGCCGAGCACGCCGCGCGTCTCGATCAGACGCCGGAGCAGCGAGCCGTCGCCGCAGCCGAGGTCGAGCACGCGCTCGCCCGGCTGCACCCAGCCGGCGATGACGTCGAAGTCGGGGCGGGTCAGCGCAAAGTCAGTCATGGCGACACGCCGTCGAGGTAGGCGCGCATGATGGCGTGGTAGTGCGCGTCCTGCATCAGGAAGGAATCGTGGCCGTGCACGCTCTTGATCTCGGCGTAGGCGACGTCCTGGCCGTTGTGCACGAGGGCATCGACGATCTCGCGCGAGCGTCCGGGCGAAAAGCGCCAGTCGGTCGAGAACGAGACGACCAGGAACTTCGCCCTGGCCCGCGCCAGCGCCGCCTGGAGGTTGCCGCCGCACTCGCCGGCCGGGTCGAAGTAGTCGAGCGCCTTGGTCATGCGCAGGTAGGTGTCGGCGTCGAACCACTCGGCGAACTTGTCGCCCTGGTAATTGAGGTAGGACTCGACCTCGAACTCGACGCCGAAGCCGTAGCGGCCGGCGTCGGCGCGCCGCTTGCGGCCGAATTTCTCGGCCATCTGGTCGTCCGAGAGGTAGGTGATGTGGCCGAGCATGCGCGCCAGCCGCAGGCCGGTCACCGGCCGCCGGCCCGCCTGGTACTCGGCGTCGGTGAGAATGGCCTGGCGCGCCACCTCGTTGAAGGCGATGTTCTCGGCGGTGAGGTTCGGCGCCGCGGCGATCACCAGCGCGTGGCGCACGCGCTCGGGAAACTGCATGGTCCATTGCATGGCCTGCATGCCGCCCAGGCTGCCGCCCACCGTCGCCGCCCATTGCGCGATGCCCAGGTGGTCGGCCAGCCGCGCCTGGGCATTGACCCAGTCGGGCACGGTCACCACGGGAAAGTCCGCGCCCCAGGCCTTGCCCGTGGCGGGATTGATCGACGCCGGGCCGGTCGAGCCGTGGCAGCCGCCCAGGTTGTTCACGCCGACGACGAAGAAGCGGTCCGTGTCGATGGGCTTGCCCGGCCCGATCATGTTGTCCCACCAGCCGACATTGCCCGGCTCGTCGGCGTAATGCCCGGCGACGTGGTGGTGGCCCGAGAGCGCGTGGCAGATCAGGATGGCGTTGCTTCCGGCCGCGTCGAGCTTGCCGTAGGTTTCGTAGACCAGCTCGAAGCCGGGCAGCGTGCCGCCCGAGGCGAGCGGCAAGGGCGCGTCGAAGCGCGCGCGCTCCGGCCGGACTTCGCCTATCCCTTGTTGATTCGACATGGCGGCGATTATACGGGCTGGGTCGCCCGCCCCGGGCGCCACGGGCACGCTGCGGCCGGCGCGCCGCCACGGCTGACTTTCAGGCGAACGCCATCGAACTTGTATTTTCTAAAGTCGCTATTTAGAATTTACATATGTTTCCCCGACACCTGCCGGACCACGTCGCCACCCTGCTGCGCCATTTTCCGTGCGTGGCGGTGAGCGGCGTTCGCCAATGCGGCAAGACGACGCTGCTGGACAGCCTGTCCGGCGACTGGCAGCGCTTCGACATGGAAAGCGTCGCCGACCGCTCGCAGGTGCTGGCCGACCCCGATCTTTTCCTGCGTCTTCATCCGCGGCGGGTGATCATCGACGAGGCGCAGCTGGCGCCTTCCCTGTTTTCCGCCTTGCGTGTCGCCATCGACAAGGATCGCGGCGCGAAGGGCCGGTTCATCCTGTCCGGCTCCAGTTCGCCGGCGCTGGCGAAGAACGTCGCCGAGACGCTGGCCGGCCGCATCGGCCTGGCCGAGCTGGCGCCGCTTTCCCTGGCCGAGGCCCACCGCTTGCCCCCGGCGCCGCTCTACGCGCTCCTCGCCGGCCGCGCCGCGCCGGAGGATGTCGTTGCCGCCGCCTCGCCTCGCCTGGACTTGCGCCAGGTGTTGGAGCACTGGTTCCAGGGCGGCTACCCGGAACCCTGGAGCAACGGCGACCCCGAATTCCGCCGCCTGTGGCACCGCCACTATCTCGATACCTACCTGATGCGCGATGTCGGCGCGCTGTTTCCCAATCTCAACCGCGACCGCTACCGGCAGCTGATCCAGTTGCTCTGCAACCTCTCCGGAACCATCCTCAACAACGCCGAAATCGCCCGCTCGCTCGGCGTGTCGGAGCCGACGGTGCGGGACTGGCTGGGCATCGCCCACGGCACCTACCTCTGGCGCCACTTGCCGGCCTGGGACCGCTCGCCGCACAAGCAACTGGTCCGCCATCCGAAGGGCTGGTTGCGCGACAGCGGGCTGATGCACCGCCTGCTCCAGGTGCCCGATCCCGACGCCCTGGCCACGCATCCGCTGGCCGGCCGTTCGTGGGAAAGCTACGCCGGGGAACAGTTGCTGCGCGGCTTCGCCGCCGGCGGGATCGAGGTGGCGCCCCACCATTTCCGCACGCGCGGCGGCGCCGAGATCGATCTCGTCCTCACCGGCGACGTCGGCATGTTGCCGGTGGAAATCAAGCTCGGTTCGGCGGTCGAGCCGCGCGCGCTGCGCGCGCTGGCGGAATTCGTGGCCGACCAGGATTGCCCGCTCGGGCTCGTCGTCAATAACGACGAAAAGCCGCGCCTGCTGGCCGAGCGCATCGTCTCGATTCCCGCCGCCGCGCTCTGACGCGGCGCGCCGCCACGGCTGACTTTCAGGCGTTCAGCTTCTCGACCAGCTCGCGCAGGCGGTCGGGCTCCTCGAAGCGGAGCAGGCGGCTGACCCGCATGGCCAGCATCTCGGCGTCGGCGGTGACGACCTGCTGCTTGACCTCGAGGATCAGCGACGGGTGCATCGAGAACTGGCGCAGGCCGAGGCCGATCAGCAGCCGGGTCATGGCCGGGTCGCCGGCCATTTCGCCGCAGACGGCGACGGGAATCTCGGCGCGGGCGCCGGCGACGATGGTCTGGTGGATCAGCCGCAGCACGGCCGGATGCAGCGGATCGTAGAGATGCGCGACGGCTTCGTCGGAGCGGTCGATGGCCAGGGTGTACTGGATGAGGTCGTTGGTGCCCAGCGACAGGAAATGCAGGCGCTTGATGAAGGGGCCGAGCGCCAGCGCCGCCGCCGGGATCTCGATCATGCCGCCGATGCGGATGTTCTCGTCGAACTTGTGGCGCGTGGCGCGCAGCTGGGCCTTGGCCTGCGCCACCATCGCCAGCGTCTGCTCGATCTCGGCGACATGGGCCAGCATCGGGATCAGGATGCGGATGTTGCCGTAATGCGCGGCGCGCAGGATGGCGCGCAGCTGGGTGAGGAAGATCTGCGGCTCGGCCAGGCAGTAGCGGATGGCGCGCAGGCCGAGCGCCGGATTGGTGGACTGCCGCTCGCTGCCGGCCAGCGCCCGCGCTTCCTTGTCGGCGCCGAGGTCGAGCGTGCGGATGGTCACCGGCCGGCCGGCCATGGCCTTCGCCACCGCCTTGTAGGCCTCGTACTGCTCGTCCTCGCCGGGCAGCTCGTCGCGGTTCATGAACAGGAACTCGGTGCGGAACAGGCCGATGCCGTCGGCGCCGACTTCCTTGACCTGCTCGATGTCCTGCGGCAGTTCGATGTTGGCCTGCAAGGCCACTTCGTCGCCGTCGAGCGTCGTCGAGCGCGCGTTCTTCAGGCGCTTGAGCTTGGAGCGCTCCAGCTCCAGCTCGCTCTTGCGCAGCCGGTATTCCTCCAGCACGCGCGCGTCGGGCTCGACGATCAGCACGCCGCGGCTGCCGTCGACGATCACCAGGTCGTCCTCGCGCACCAGCGGCCGCGCGTGGTGCAGGCCGACCACGGCGGGAATCGCCAGGCTGCGCGCGACGATGGCGGTGTGCGAGGTGGCGCCGCCCAGGTCGGTGACGAAGCCGCCGATCTTCAGGTTCTTGAACTGGATGGTGTCGGCCGGCGAAAGGTCGTGGGCGACGACGATCAGGTCCTCGTCGCGGCCGCGCTTGGTCATCTTGCGCGCCTTGCCCATCAGCGCCTTGAGCACGCGCTCGACCACCTGCACCACGTCGTGCTTGCGCTCGCGCAGGTAGGCGTCCTCGAAGTCGTCGAACTGGGCGGCCAGCTGTTCCATCTGCTGCACCAGCGCCCATTCGGCGTTGCAGCGGCGCTCGCGGATCAGGTCGCGCGGCTGTTCGGCCAGCATCGGATCGGCGAGGATCATGGCGTGGATGTCGACGAAGGCCGCCATTTCGGAGGGCGTGCCGGGCGCCGAGGCCTCGCCCTTCAGGGCCTCCAGCTCGGCGCGGACGGCGGCGACGGCGGCGTCGAAGCGCTCGATCTCGGTGGCGACTTCCTTGTCGCGCACCTTGTAGTGGGCGACTTCCAGCGTCGCGTGCGAGACGAGATGCGCCCGCCCGATGGCGATGCCGGACGAGACGGCCAGGCCGTGCAGGGCGAAGCTCATTCGTTGTCCCCCCCCTCCCGGCCTCCCCTCGCGGGGAGGAGCCAGCGCGCCCGCCAATGACGGGGTGCTTCGAATTGCGCCATCCGCGGATGCGCGCTTCGCGCGCCCGCCGCTTTTCCTCGGGACGGCCCTTCGGAAAGGCTGCTTCTCACTCGCTCTCTCCGAACCTGTCGGCGATCAGGGCGAGCAGGGCGGCCAGCGCCTCGTCGGCCTGTTCGCCCTCGCAGTCGACGGTGACTTTCGCGCCCTTGCCGGCGGCCAGCATCATCACGCCCATGATGCTCTTGGCGTTGATGCGGCGGTTGTTGCGCTCCATCCAGACTTCGCAGGGATAGTTGCCGGCCAGCTGCGTCAGCTTGGCCGAGGCGCGCGCGTGCAGGCCCAGCTTGTTGACGATTTCGGCCTCGGCTCTCGGCATCGGCCCGCCTCAGCCGTCCATGCGCAGCACGCCGTCGCGGCCGCCGGCGACCGCCTTGGCGATCAGGGTGTCCATGTCGCGGTCGCGGTAGGTCAGCGCCCGCACCAGCATGGGCAGGTTGACGCCGGCGATGCCCTCGACGCGGCCGGGTTCGAGCAGCTTGGCCGCCAGGTTGGCCGGCGTCGCGCCGAAGATGTCGGTCATCACCAGCACGCCCTCGCCGCTATCCACCAGCCCGAGCAGACGCCGCGCCAGCGGCAGGGCGTCGAGCGGGTCGTCCTGGGCGGCGATGCCGATCTGGGCGATCTGCGGCGGCCGCTTGTTGAGCACGTGGCAGGCGCACTGGATCAGGGATTCGCCGTATGTCGCATGGGTGACGAGGAAGATGCCGATCATGGCCGCGATTCTAGCTTGACGCGCGCGCGCATGGCGTCGGTCAGCTCGACCTGGCCGTCGGCGCCGACGCGCAGCACGTGGTCGATGCCCATCCGGCCGGCCAGCGCGCGCCAGTCGTCGCCGGCGATGAAGATCGGCTTGCTGGCCACGTCGGACCAGGCGCCCGCCCGGCCGCCGTCGAAGCCCGCCGGGATCAGCACCGACACCGCCTGCACGCCTGCGCCCGGCCGCCCGCTGCGCGGGTCGATCAGATGGCAGTAGCGCCGGCCGTCGATCTCGAAGAAGCGCTGGTAGTCGCCCGAGGTGCCGATGGCCTCGCCGTCGCGCAGTTCCAGGGTGGCCATCGGCGCCGGCTGGCGCGGATGCTGGATGCCGACCCGCCAGGGCGTGCCGCCCTTGCTGCCCAGCGCCATGACGTTGCCGCCGATGTTGATCAGCGCATTGGCGATGCCGCGCTCCTTGAGCATGGCGGCGGCGCGGTCGAGCGCCACGCCCTTCAGGTAGCCGCCGAAATCGAGCGCGATGGCGGTGTTCGGCGGGTCGCCGCCGCTGACTTTGGCGCCGTCGAGATGCAGGCCGGCGATCGAGGGCCGCGCCCGCGCCAGCTCGGCCAGGCGGGCCGGGTCGGGCAGCGCGGCCTTGAAACTGTCGTCGTGGAAACCCCAGAGCTCGATCAGCCGGCCCAGGCCCGGGTCGAACAGATGCTCGCTCCGGGCCGCCATGGCCTGGGCCTCGCGGATGAAGGCGGCGAACTCGGGCGTGACCTCGTGCGCGCCGCCGGCGGCCAGCGCCTCGTTCAGCGCCGTCATTTCGGACGGCTGCCAGGCATGGTAGGTCCGGTGCAGGCGGTCGAATTCGCGCAGCACCTCGGCGGCCGCGGCGCGGGCCTTTTCGCCCGGCTCGCCCCAGACCAGCACCTCGACGCGCGTGCCGAAGACATAGGATTCCTGGGAAACGGGCCTCGATTGGCCGCAGGCGGCGGCCAGCAGGGCGATCAGGATGAACAGGAGGGTCTTCACGGGAAAAATCTTCACGGGCGGGAGGGGGGCCGGCGGCCGGCCGGGACGGGGCGAATGCTCGACAAATGCCCTAAAAATGCTTAGTAAATGCTTGAAAAACGCTAGCTAAGTGCTCAATATTGGTGCGTAAATGCCGATACCGTGACTACTATTATGCCCAACGACAACAACAGAAAGGCCATCGACATGAGCGACCACGGCGGCATCCATGTGCATGGAGTGTTCCCGGGATAGGATCGCGCTCATCGGGCCAAGGGGAGTGACGCATGAATGCGGAGGCCATGGGAGCCCAAGCCACGGCGATCAGGCGTGAGGCATCGCTGTCGAAAATTGAACAACTGAGGCTGAGCGGCCAGCTGCCGAGCCCCAAGGGCGTGGCGCTGGCCATCATGGAACTCAGCCGGCGCGAGGACGCCAGCATCGAGGCCGTCACCCGCGTCGTGCAGGCCGACCCGGCGCTCGCCGGCCGCCTGCTGCGCCTGGCCAATGCCGCCGCCCGGCGCGCTTCCCGCCCGGTGGCCTCCGTCGCGGATGCCGTCATGCGCCTGGGCATGGCCGCCGTGCGCCAGGTGGCCATGGGTTTCTCGATGGTGGACCAGTACCGGAGCGGACAGTGCGAGGGCTTCGACTATGACCGTTTCTGGTCCCATTCGCTGCTGATGGCCGTGGCCATGCAGGCGCTGGCGGCCCGGAGCCGGGCCGGCTCGCCCGAGGAGCTGTTCACCTGCGGCCTGATGGCCCGCATCGGCTGCCTGGCGCTGGCGACCGTCTACCCCGCGGAATATGCCGAGCTGCTCCGGCAAAAGCCGAACGAGCGCGAGCTGGCCGCGCTGGAACACCAGCACCTGCGCGCCGACCACCACGAATTCACCGCCGCCATCCTCGAGGACTGCGGCGTGCCGTATGCCCTGATCGAGTCCGTCATCCATCACGAGGCGCCGGACGCCTCCGGCTTCACCGAGGGTTCGCGGCCCGACCAGCTGGCGCACCTCTTCCACCACGGCAAGCGCATCGCCGACATGGGCCTGGCGCCGGAGTCGGAGCGCGGCGGCATCATTTCCGAACTCATGCTGCTCGGCGGCAAGCTCGGCCTCGACGCCAACGAACAGGGCGGCCTGATCGACGGCATCGTCGGCGAGTGGCGCCAATGGAGCGAAATGCTCAAGGTGCCGGGCGGCGCCCTGCCTTCGTTCGCCGCCATGGCGGCGGCGCCGGCGCCGAAGAACGCCGGGCTGCAAGCCCTGCATCCCTCGATGCGGGTGCTGCTGGTGGAGGACGAGTCGGCGTCGCGGATGTTGATGGAAAAGGTGCTGACCGAGATCGTCGGCCCCAATGTCCATTCGGCCGCCAACGGCAGCGAGGCGCTGGCGCTGGCCCTGGAGATCATGCCGCAGATCGTCGTCACCGACTGGCTGATGCCGGTGATGGACGGCATCGAGTTCTGCAAGGCCCTGCGCGCCACCGACTGGGGCCAGTCGATGTACGTCATCATGCTGACCGGCGTCGATAACGAGGACGAAGTGACCCGCGCCTTCGAGGCCGGCGTGGACGACTATGTCACCAAGCCGCTGAAGGTGCGCTCGCTGCGCGCGCGCATGCGCGCGGCGCTGCATTACGTGCAGCTGCTCGATGCGTGGGAGAGCGACCGCGCCAAGCTCAAGCAGTTCACCGCCGAGCTCGCCATCAGCAACCGCAAGCTCCAGCACTACGCCCTGACCGACCTGCTCACCGGCCTGCCCAACCGCCGCGCCGGCATGGACGTGCTGGGCCAGGCCTGGAGCGGCGCCAGCCGCTCGGGACACGGCCTGGCGGTGATGATGATCGACATCGACCGCTTCAAGGGCATCAACGACACCCATGGCCACGCGGTGGGCGACAAGGTGCTGGCCCAGATCGGCAAGCTGATCCGCGCCAGCGCGCGGCGTGACGATCATGTCAGCCGCATCGGCGGCGAGGAATTCCTGGTCATCTGCCACAACGCCGATCTGCGGGCCACCGTCCATGCCGCCGAACGCCTGCGCCAGAAGGTGCACGGCGAAGTCATCGAGGCCGAGGGCGTGCGCCTGCAGGCCAGCATCAGCATCGGCGTCGCCAGCAAGGAAGAGGGCATGGCCAACGCCGACGCCCTGATCGCCGCCGCCGACCGCGCCCTCTACGCCGCCAAGCAGAACGGCCGCGACCGCACCTGCCTGAACTCCGGCGGCAAGCTGATGCTCAACCGTCCCTGATCAGGCCGGCGCGACGGCCAGCGCCCGCTCGGCCTCGTCGAGCGGCTCGATCCAGTCCTGTTGTTGTTCTAGCACCGCCGTGGTGGCTTCCGAGGCGTCCTCGCGCCGGGCCTCGATCCGCCGCCGCAAGTCGTCCATCGGCGCGGCGCAGGCCAGGATGCCGAAGGGAATGCCCAGGTCGCCGGCGATGGCGGCGAAGGCCCGCCGCTCGTCGCGCCGGAGAAAGGCGGCATCGACGATCACCGGCCAGCCGTCGGCCAGCGTCGCGCGCGCCAGCCCGGCCAGCCTGGCGTAGGTGCGGGCGCTCGCGTCGGCCGAATAGATCGTGCCGCCCGAATCGGCGTCGGCGCTCAGCCCGAACAGCCGTTTGCGTTCCACGTCCGATCGGTGGCGGATGGTCGCCGCCGAGGCATCCGCCAGCAGCCGCGCCGACGAGGCCGTGGTCTTGCCCGAACCGGAGACGCCGAACGTGATGGTCAAAGTCAGCCGTGGCGGCACGCCGAGCCGTTCGGCGAGCGCGAGGTAGCCGGCCGCCTCGGCGGCGCGCCCTTGCAGCGTGGCGACCTTGGCGCGCACCATGGCGCGATACACGGCGTAAAAGCGCAGCACGGCCAGGGCGCCATTGCCGCCATGGTCGCCGCCATGATCACCATGGTCGCCGCTCCAGGCCAGCCATTCGTTGAGCAGCCAGCAGGCCAGGCCGGGCTGGCCGTGGTCGAGCAGGTCGACGTAGGTGAAGGCGATTTCGCTGGCGACGTCGATCCAGCGGAAATCCTCGTTGAACTCGATGCAATCGAAGGGCGTCACCCGGTCGCCGAGCAGCACCAGGTTGCCCAGGTGCAGGTCGCCGTGGCATTCGCGGACGAAGCCGCCGGCCCGGCGCGCTGCGAAGACATCGCGGCGGCGGGCGAATTCGGCTTCCGTCCAGGCGCGCAGCAAAGTCAGCCGTGGCGACTCGCCGGGCAGCAGCCGGTCCAGTTCGTCGAAGTTTTCGCGCGCCGGCGCCAGCACCTGTTCCGGCGCGCCGAAGCGCGAGGACGGCGGCGCGACCGCCGCCGCCGCGTGGAAATCGGCGATCGTGCGCGCCAGCCCGGTCAGGTGCGCCGGCGTCAATTCGCCGCGGGCGCAGACGCGGTCGAGCCGGCACGCTTCGTCGAAGCGGCGCATCTTCACCGCCGGCTCGCCGTCGAAATCGACCACGTCCAGATACAGTTCGGGCGCGTGGCGGCGGTTCAGGCGCAGCTCGGCGGCGCAATCGGCGCGGCGCCGCTCGACGGTGCCGAAATCGACGAAGGGCAGCGTTACCGGCTTCTTCAGCTTGTAGGCGAAATCGCCGGCCAGCAGTACCCAGGAAATGTGCGTTTCGACCAGGTCGACGCGCTCGACCGGATGCGGATAGCGGCCGGGGTCGAGCAGCGAGCGGATCAGCGGCGGCGTGGCCGGCGTGGATGCCATGGCGAACGCGGCGTCGCCCGCGCGGGCGACGGTCAGCGCGGAAATACCTTGCCGAGCTGATCGAACCCGGCCTGGAACACGCCGCGTATCAGCGCCACCACGTCGGCTTCGGGCGCGCCGGCCGGCTCGAACTCGCTCGACCACTCGACCACCGACCCGGACTCTTCCTCCCCCGGACGAACGCGCAGCGTCGCCCGGTAGCCGGCGACCGGCAGCGGCCCGCCGATGATGGCATAGGCATAGCTGCGGTCGCTTTCGCTGAAGGACAGCAGGCGCTCGGTCAGCACCGCGCCGTCGGCGAGCGTGACATGGCGAAGGCGGCCGCCCTCGCCGGTCTCGCTGCGGATGACCGGCGGCAGCCAGTCGGGCAGCGCGTCGAAACCGCCGATCAGGCGCCACACCCGTTCGGGCGGGGCATTGACCTGCATGGACATCGAAACCCGGGCCATGGCTTGTCTCCTTTGTCGTGTTGTCGCGCGGGCACGCGATGCCATCATACGTGAGCCGGTGGACGCCGGATTGCAATAGTATTGGCACCCTCTTGCCCCGAGCCGCATCTCCTTTCTCGCCGTGAAGCCCCTGGCGGTCGATTCCCTCGCCTTCGCCCTCGATGCCGCCGCGCGCGCCGTGGCCGCCGTGATGGGCGGCCGCAACCTGGACGTGGCGCTGGCGGCGCTGGCGCTGCCGGCGGCGGCGCGACCGGCGGCGATGGACCTGGCCTACGGCGCCTTGCGCGCCTTCGGCCGCGGCGACTTCTTCCTGGCGTGCCTGATGACGCGGCCGCTCGCCGAGCCGACCGTGCGCGGCCTGCTGCTGGCGGCGCTCGAGCGGATCGAGACGCGGCCGGCGGATGTCCACACCACCGTCGATCAGGCGGTGACGGCGGCGGCCGGGCTGGCGCGCGGCCGCTACCAGGCGCTGGTGAATGCCGTGCTGCGCAACTTCCAGCGCCGCCGCGACGAGCTGGTGGCGGCGGCCGACGACGACGCCATCGCGCGCTGGCGCCATCCGCGCTGGTGGCTGGCGGCCTTGCGCGCGGCCTATCCGGAGCGCTGGCGCGAGGTGGCCGAGGCCGGCAACGGCCGGGCGCCGATGACGCTGCGGGTGAATCGGCGGCGTGTCGCCACGGCTGACTTTCAGCGCCGGTTCGCCGACGCCGGCATCGCGGCCGAGCCGCTCGGCGGAGCCGCGCTGCGGCTGGCCCGGCCCATGCCGGTGGAGCGTTTGCCCGGCTTCGCCGAGGGATGGGTGTCGGTGCAGGACTGGGGCGCGCAACAGGCGGCGCCGCTGCTCGACGCCCGGGCCGGCATGCGCGTGCTCGACGCCTGCGCCGCGCCCGGCGGCAAGACGGCGCATCTGCTGGAGCTGGCCGATCTCGACCTGACCGCGCTGGAACTGGACGCGACGCGGGCCGGCTGCATCGGCGACAATCTGGGCCGGCTGGGCCTGTCGGCGCGCGTCGCCGTCGCCGACTGCCGGGAAACGGGCTGGTGGGACGGCGTTCCGTTCGACCGCATCCTGGCCGATGTGCCCTGCTCGGCTTCGGGCGTCGCCCGCCGCCATCCCGACATCAAGTGGCTGCGCCGGCCCGGCGACGTGGCGCGCTTCGCCGCCGGCCAGCGCGAAATCCTCGATGCGTTGTGGCGGCTGCTGGCGCCGGGTGGCAAAATGCTCTACGCGACCTGCTCGCTGTTTCCCGAGGAAAACAGCCGGCAGGTGGCGGCCTTCGTTGCCCGCCACGGCGATGCGCAACGGTTGCCGATGCGGGACGACGACAAGGAATGCGAGTGGCAACTGCTGCCCGATGCCGACCACGATGGCTTCTACCACGCGCTGCTGGCCAAGCGTACTTAGCCTGGCGCTGACGCTGCTGGCGGCGCTGGCGCTCTGGGCCGCCGGCGCGGCCTGGGCCGGCGGCATCGAGCCGAAGCGCGCGCAGCTCTCGCTCGGCGAGGAAGGCCCCGTGCTGTCGGCGGAGTTCGACATCGAGCTCGGCGCCCAGCTCGAAGAGGCGCTGACGCGCGGCGTGACCCTCTATTTCAATCTCGAATTCACGCTGTCGCGGCGCCGCTGGTACTGGATCGACGAGCACGTCGCCGGCCACGTGGGCCATTACGCCCTTTCCCACAACGCGCTGACCCGGCAGTACCGGCTGTCGTCGGGCGGCCTGCATCGCAGCTTCGCCACGCTGACCGAGGCGCTGCGCGTGCTCGGCCACGTCGTCGACCTGCCGGTGGCCGACAAGTCGGCGCTCAAGCCGGGCGAACAGTACGACGCGGCGCTGCGCCTGGCGCTGGACCGCAGCCAGCTGCCCAAGCCCTTCCAGCTCGACGCCATCGCCAACAAGGAGTGGCAGGTCGATACGCGCGTGCTGCGCTGGCGATTCGTGCCGACGGCGGCCCCGAAATGAACATCGCGCTGCCGCTCATCGTCGCGCTGGGCGCCATCCTGCTGTTCCTGCTGACCTCGGCCAGCGCCGACACCGACCTGTTCGCCCGCCACTACCCCCTGCTGCTCGGCGTCAATGCCGCCGCCACCATGGCGCTGGGGGTGCTGGTGTTCATCCAGTTGCGCCGGCTGTACCGCGAGTACCGCCAGCGGGTGTTCGGCTCGCGCATGAAATACCGGCTGGTGACCATCCTGGCCATGATGGCGGTGGCGCCGGGCGTGCTGATCTACGGCGTCTCCATGCAGTTCGCCGTGCGCAGCATCGATTCGTGGTTCGACGTGCGCGTGGACCGCGCGCTCGAGGGCGGCCTGGCGCTCGGCCGCAACGTGCTCGAATCGCTCGAGGCGGACCTGTCCGACAAGGCGCGCAGCCTGGCCTTCGACCTCTCGGACGCGCCGGTGTCCAGCCCCGCCCTGCTGCACCGCCTGCGTCAGCAGGCGGGCGTGCGCACGGCGACGCTCCTGAGCGGCACCGGCAACGTGCTCGCCAACAGCAGCGACCAGGCCGGCGACCTGCTGCCCTCGCTGCCCTCGCCGGCGCAGCTGCGCCAGGCGCGGCAAAGCCGGGGCCTCACCAGCATCGAGGGCGACGCCGCCAACGGGCTGATGCTGCGCGCGCTGGTGCCGGTCAGCAGCCGCGATCTGGGCGGCGAAACGCGCGTGCTGCAACTGCTCCAGCCGGTGCCGGCCGCCGTCGCCGGCAGCGCCGAGTCGGTCGAGGCCGCCTACCGTGATTACCAGCAGCTGCAACTGGCGCGCGGCGGGCTCAAGGGCATCTACACCGTGACCCTCACCCTCACGCTGCTGGTGGCGCTGTTCGCGGCGATGGCGCTCGCCGTCTATCTCGCCGAGCGCATGGTGCGGCCCCTGCTGGTGCTGGCCGAGGGCACGCAGGCGGTGGCCAGCGGCGATTTCCGGCCGCTGGTGGCGCCCAGGACGCGCAACGAACTGGGCGTGCTGACCCGCTCGTTCAACGAAATGACCCGCCAGCTCGACGAGGCGCGCAGCGAGGCCGAGCGCCACCAGGCCTACCTGGAAAGCGTGCTGGCCAATCTTTCGGCCGGCGTGCTGGCCTTCGACGCCGAGTTCAGGCTGCAAGCCTCCAATCGCGGCGCCGACGCCATCCTCAAGGACGACCTGACCAAGCTCGGCGACCGGCCGCTGGCCGACTGGGAGCGCCACGCCGCGCTGGCCGGCGCCATCGTCGAGGGTTTCCGCGACCACGGCGCGCAATGGCAGCGCCAGCTGGAATTCGACGGCGCCGACGGCGTGCCGCAGACCCTGCTGCTGCGCGGCTCGACGCTGCCGGAGGCCGGCGGCGGCGGCTACGTGGCGGTGTTCGACGACATCAGCCAGCTGATCTCGGCGCAGCGCTCCATCGCCTGGGGCGAAGTGGCGCGCCGGCTGGCGCACGAGATCAAGAATCCGCTGACGCCGATCCAGCTCTCGGCCGAGCGTCTCGAACTGAAGCTGGCCGATCGTCTCGACGACGCCGGCCGGGCCATGCTCAAGCGTTCGATCGGCACCATCGTCAACCAGGTCGAGGCCATGAAGCACATGGTCAACGACTTCCGCGACTACGCGCGGACGCCGCCGCCGACGCTGGCGCCGCTCGATGTCAATGCGCTGGTGCGCGAGCTGTTGCAGCTCTACGAGGCCGATGCCACGGTCGACGTGAGCGCCGAGCTCGCCGCCGGCCTGCCGCCGGCGCTGGCCGACGGCAGCCAGCTGCGCCAGGTGCTGCACAACCTGATCAAGAATGCCCGCGAGGCGCTGGTCGAACATCCGCCGGCGGCGGGGCCGCGCGTGACGGTGGCGACGCGCATCGAGGAGCGCCGCGTCGCGCTGGCGGTGAGCGACAACGGACCCGGCTTTGGCGCGCAGATCCTGGCGCGCGCCTTCGAGCCCTACGTGACGACCAAGGCCAAGGGCACCGGGCTGGGCCTGGCCATCGTGAAGAAGATCGTGGATGAGCACAAGGGCGACATCCGGCTGGCCAACCGCGAGGGCGGCGGCGCGGAAGTCACCATCAGGCTGCCGGTGGCGGCATAGAGGCATGGGAAATCGACATGGCGCAAGTATTGGTAGTTGACGACGAAATCGGCATCCGGGAACTGCTCTCGGAAATCCTCACCGACGAGGGCCACGATGTCCGCACCGCCGAAAACGCGGCGGCGGCGCGCGAGGCGCGCGAAACGGCCCGCCCGGACCTGGTGCTGCTGGACATCTGGATGCCCGACACCGACGGCATCACGCTGCTCAAGGAGTGGGCGGCCGGCGGCCAGCTGACCATGCCGGTGATCATGATGTCCGGGCACGGCACCATCGACACCGCCGTCGAGGCCACGCGCATCGGCGCCATGGATTTTCTCGAGAAGCCGATCGGCATGCAGAAGCTGCTTGCCGCGGTCGGCCGCGGGCTGGAACGCGGCCGGCGGCGCGTCGTCGCCGGCTTGTCGCTGGCGGCCTTTCCGCGTTCGGCGCCGCTCAAGGACCTCAAGAAGCGGCTCGAACAGATGGCGGCGAAAAGCCGGTCGTTGCTGCTGCGCTCGGACGGCGGCGGCATCGTCGAACTGGCGGCGCGCACGCTGCACGCGCCGGACAAGCCCTGGATCGATCTGGCCGCCAGCTCCGAGCCGCTCAGCCTGGACACGCTCGGCGCCGCCTCCGGCGGCCTGCTGTATTGCGAGGAGCTGGCCCGGCTGACGCGCCTGCAACAGAAAAACCTGCTGTTCGCGCTCGAACGGCTGGAGCGGCACAACCTGCATCTGGTGGCCGGTACCGGCAATGATCATCAGGGCCTGGCGCAGCAGGGCTGGGACGAAGCGGGACTGCGCCGCCTCGCGGAAGTCTGGCTGGCCCTGCCGACGCTGGCCGATCTCCGCGACGAGGTGCCGGACATCGCCAGCCACTTGCTGACCCAACTGGCGGAAGCGGGCGAATCGCCGCTGCGCCGTTTCAATTCCGGCGCGCTCAATGCCTTGCGCCAGCATGCCTGGACCGGCGGCTATGGCGAGCTGAAGAGCGCGGTGCGTTCGCTGGCGCTGGCGGCGCTCGGCGAGGAGATCGACGGCGAGGAAGTAGCGCGCCTGCTGTTCCCCAATGACGGCCCCGCCGAGCCCGGGCTACCGCCGGACGTGATGGATCTGCCGCTGCGCGAGGCGCGCGAGATGTTCGAGCGCGTCTATTTCGAGCATCATCTGCGACTCGATGGCGGTAACATGACGCGCCTCGCGGAAAAATCCGGCCTGGAGCGGACGCATCTCTACCGCAAGCTCAAGGACCTGGGGCTACGCGGCGGCAAGGGAGAAGAATAGGCAATGCGCATCATCATTCTGGGCGCCGGCCAGGTCGGCGCCAGCGTCGCCGAGGCTCTGGCCTCGGAGGCCAACGACATCACCATCGTCGACATGGACCGCGAATCGCTGGCGCAACTGGCCGACCGGCTGGACGTGCGCACGCTGGCGGGCAACGCCGCCTACCCGTCGGTGCTGCGCGATGCCGGCATCGAGGACGCCGACATGCTGGTGGCGGTGACGCAATCCGACCAGACCAACCTGGTGGCCTGCAAGATCGCCCGCAGCCTGTTCAACGTGCCGACGCGCATCGCCCGGCTGCGCTCGCCCGACTTCCTCGACAACGACCTGCTGGCCAACGACAACTTCGCGGTCGATTTCGCCATCTGCCCCGAACAGGACATCACCGACTACATCTGCAAGCTGATCCAGTTCCCGGAGGCGCTGCAGGTGCTCGAATTCGCCAAGGGCGTGGTGACGCTGGTCGGCGTGCGCGCGTACCAGGGGGGCTTGCTGGTCGGCAAGCCGATCCAGGCCATGCGCGAGCACCTGCCGGCCGGCGTGGACGCGCGCATCGCCGCCATCTTTCGCGAGCATCAGGCCATCGATCCGGACGGTCAGACCGTCGTCGAGCCGGGCGACGAAGTGTTTCTGCTGGCCGCCAGCGCGCATATCCGCACGGTGCTGAAGGAATTGCGGCGCATGCTGGAACCGGTGCGCCGCGTCATGATCGCCGGCGGCGGCAACATCGGCTCGCGGGTTGCCGCCACGCTTGGCGATCGTTACGAAGTCAAGCTGATCGAGCGTGACCGCCAGCGCGCCGAGGTCGTCGCCAATAAGCTGGACACGACGCTGGTGCTGCACGGCGAGGCGACCGACGAGAACCTGCTGACGCAGGAGAACATCGACGAGATCGACATGTTCCTCGCCCTGACCAACGACGACGAGGACAACATCATGGCGGCGTCGCTGGCCAAGCGGCTCGGCTGCAAGCGCGTGCTGGCCCTGATCAACCGCCGCGCCTACGCCGACATGGTGCAGGGCGGCCCGATCGATATCGGCCTTTCCCCGGCGCAGGTGTCGATCGGCTCGCTGCTGACGCACGTGCGCCAGGGCGACGTGGCGCGCGTGCATAGCCTGCGCCGGGGCGCCGCCGAGGCGCTGGAACTGATCGCCCACGGCGACGCCAAGACCTCGAAAGTGGTCGGTCGCCGCATCGAGGAACTGCCGGAGATCAAGGGCGCCCGCATCGGCGCCATCGTCCGCCGCGGCCGCGACACCGAGATCGTGCGCAAGGCCGGTTTCCTGATCGACGACTACGTCGACCACGTTGTCATTCCCCATCACGACACGGTCATCGAGCCGGACGATCACGTCATCGTCTTCTGCACGCACAAGCGCGTGGTGCCGCAGGTGGAAAAGCTCTTCCAGGTCGGCTTCCAGTTTCTTTGACCATGCATCGGTTTTATCCGCTGCTGCGCGTGTTCGGCGCGCTGCTGATCGGCTTCTCGGTCTGTCTGGCCGTGCCGATGGCCTTGTCGTGGCTGGTCGAGGACGGCGCCCATTCGGCCTTCGACGAGGCGTTCGTCGCCACCCTTGCTTGCGGCCTGGCCCTGTTCCTCGGCCTGTTCCGCGAGTCGCGCGAACTCAAGGTGCGCGATGGCTTCCTGCTCGTCGTGCTGGTATGGACGGTGCTGCCGTTGTTCGCCTGCCTGCCCTTCGTCCTGTACCTGGACGTGTCATTCACCGATGCCTACTTCGAGGCCGCCTCGGGCCTCACGGCCACCGGCGCCACCGTGCTGTCCGGCCTGGATGCCATGCCGCTGTCGATCAATTTCTGGCGCACCTTCATGCACTGGATCGGTGGCATGGGCGTGGTGGTGCTGGCGGTGGCCATCCTGCCGCTGCTCGGCATCGGCGGCCGGCAGATGTTCAAGGCCGAAACCCCCGGCCCGATGAAGGAGAGCAAACTGACGCCGCGCATCGCCGAGACGGCCAAGGGGCTCTGGGGGGTCTATCTGCTGCTGACCACGGCCTGCGGGTTGACGCTGTGGCTGCTGGGCATGGAGCCATGGGACGCGCTGATGCATGCCTTCAGCGTCATGGGGCTCGGCGGCTTCTCGACCAAGGATGCCAGCCTCGGCCACTTCGGCAGCGTGGCGATCGAGACCGCGGTGATGGTTTTCGCCCTGTTGTCCGGCATCAACTACGCGACGCACTTCATGGCCCTGCACGGACGTTCGCTGCTGCCCTACCGGCGCGATCCGGAAGCACCGTACTTTCTCGGCGTCCTCGCGGCGAGCATTCTCGGCCTGACGGTGTTTCTGCTGGCGCGGGGCGTGTTCGAGGGCTTCGGCGAGGCGTTGCGCTATGTCGCGTTCCACTCGATTTCGGTGGCCACCTCGCTGGGCTTCGCCACCACCGACTACGGACAATGGCCGGTGTTTGCCCAACTATGGATGTTGTTCCTGAGCAGCTTTGCCGCCTGCTCGGGCTCCACCGGCGGCGGCATCAAGATGATCCGCGCCATGATCCTCTACAAGCAGGTGTACCGCGAGCTGATCCATGCCATGCATCCCAGCGCCCTCTGGCCGGTGCGGGTGCGCGGCGCGCCGGTGCCGCCCGACATCCTCACCGCCGTGCTGGCCTTCGGCTTCGCCTACATGTGCATCATCGTCGTGTTCACGCTGGTCATGTCGGCCAGCGGGCTGGACATCGTCACCGCCTTTTCCGCGGTGGTCGCGTGTCTGAACAACGTCGGTCCGGGCCTGAATCAGGTGGGACCGGCCACCACCTTCGCCGTGCTCGACGATTTCCAGACCTGGGTATGCATCTTCGCCATGCTGATGGGCCGGCTGGAAATCTTCACCCTGCTGGTGGTGCTGACGCCGGCGTTCTGGCGCAAGTAGCGGCGAAAGTCAGCCGTGGCGGCGCGCCGCCACGGCTGACTTTCGTCCGGCCGCGCTGGGCCTTGTTTACACCGTTTTTACACCGTCTGTAGCAAACTGCCGGCGCCATTCACGTCGCCGCCTCATGCCAAGCCACCGGTTCCCCCCGCGCTATCCGATCGCCCTCGCGCTTTGCGCGCTGACCGCGCTCGCCGCCCTGCCGCTGCGCGGCTGGCTGGACCTGGCCAACATCGTCATGCTGTTCCTGCTGGTCGTTTTCATCTGCGCGGTCCGGCTCGGTCGCGGTCCGGCGGTGGCGGCGGCGTTCGCCAGCGTGGCGCTGTTCGACCTGTTGTTCGTGCCGCCGCACCTTTCGTTCACCGTCGTCGATGCCCAGTACCTGGTCACGTTCACCGTCATGCTGGCGGTCGGGCTGATCACCTCCCATCTGGTGGCGCGGGTCGGCGAGCGCACCGAGGCCATGCAGGCGCGCGAGCACGAGACGCGGACGTTGTACGAACTGGCGCGCGACCTCGGCGCGGCCTTGAATGTCGAGCAGGCCGCCATGATCGTCGACCGCCATTGCCGGGGCCTGGGCATGACGGCGACCCTGCTCATCGATGTCCGCCCCGCCGGCGACGGCGGCGACTTCGCTTGCCATGGCGCGTCATTGACCGACGCCGAGCGCGGCCAGGCCGGCGCCGCCTATCGCGACGATCGGCCGACGCGGATCGAGGCGACCGGCCGCGCCATGATGTTCCTGCCTTTCTCCGGCGCGACGCGGCCGCGCGGCGTGCTGGTGGTCGCGGCCGACCACGGGCAAGGCCGGGGCCTGGCGCCGGAACCCTTATTGACGGCGGTGGCGTCGCTGGCGGGCATTGCCGTGGAGCGATTGCACTACGCCGACGTGGCCCGCCAGAGTGAACTGGAGACGCAGGCCGAAAAGCTCCGCTCGTCGCTGCTGTCCTCGATTTCGCACGACTTGCGCACACCGCTGACCAGCCTGGTCGGTCTCGCCGACGGGCTCGCCGACCTCCGACCGGGGCTGGCGCCCGAGGTTGCGGAAACGGCGGCCATCATGCGCGAACAGGCGCGCGCCATGCACCGCATGGTCACCAACCTGCTGGACATGGCAAGACTGAGCGCGGGCCGGATCGCGCTGAACTGGCAATGGCAGCCGTTCGAGGAGATCGTCGGCTCGAGCGTTCGCCTGCTGGACGATGTGCTGGCCAACCACGCGCTGCGCGTCGACTTGCCGCCGGACCTGCCGCTGGTCCGGTTCGACGCGGTGTTGATGGAGCGCGTGCTATGCAACCTGCTGGAAAACGCCGCCAAGTATTCGGACCCCGGCTCGGCCATCGACCTGATCGGCCGAGTCGACGCCGGCGGTCTGGAGATTTCGGTGCGCAACCAGGGCCGGGGCTTTCCGCCGAGTCGGCTCGACAAGGTCTTCGAACTGTTCGAACGGGGTGGCCCGGAGCCGGCGGTGGCGGGAGCCGGAGTGGGCCTCGCCGTCTGTCGCGCCATCGTCGCCGCGCATGGCGGCGAGATCGTCGCCGAGAACCGCGACGGCGGCGCCCGCGTGCGCTTCACGCTGCCGATGGGCCAGCCGCCGGCGCTGACGGGAGAGCCGGGATGACCGAAGCGGTCGGCGCGGTCCTGGTGGTCGAGGACGAACCGGGCATACGCCGCTTCGTTTGCGACGGGCTACACCGCGCCGGTTATCGGACCACCGAGGCCGCCACCGCACACGAGGGCTTGGCGGCGATGGCCTCGGCGGAGACACAACTGGTCATACTCGACCTGGGCCTTCCCGACATGGACGGGCTGTCGTTCATCGGCGAGGTTCGGCGCTGGTCGTCGCTGCCCATCCTGATCCTCTCGGCCCGGTCGCGCGAACAGGACAAGATCGCCGCGCTGGACGCCGGCGCCGACGACTACCTGACCAAGCCGTTCGGCGTCGGCGAGCTGCTGGCCCGCATCCGCGTGCTGATCCGGCGGCACGTCCCGGATGGTGCGCCGATCCACCGCTTCGGCGCCATCGAAGTCGACCTGGGGCGACGCCTGGCCATGCGCGATGGCGCCGATGTCCATCTGACCCAGATCGAGTTCCGGCTGCTGGCGGTGCTGCTCGGCAACTCCGGCAAGGTGATGACGCACCGTCACCTGATGCGGGAAGTCTGGGGGCCGGGACACGCCGACCAGGAGCATTACGTGCGCATCTACGTGCGCCGCCTGCGGCAGAAGCTGGAGGACGATGCCACCCGACCCCGGCACATCCTCACCGAAACGGGCGTCGGCTACCGCTTCCAGCCATGAAGCGCTTCTATCCGACCATCCGTGTCTTCGGCGTGCTGCTCACCGGCTTCTCGCTCACGCTGCTGGTGCCGCTGCTGCTTTCGTGGCATTGGCAGGATGGCGCCGAATCGGCCTACGACGAGGCTTTTCTGCTGACTTTCGGTACCGGCCTTGGCTTGTGGTGGACCGCGCGCCGCGAGAAGCGCGAACTCAAGGTGCGCGACGGCTTCCTGATGGTGGTGATGGTGTGGACGCTCCTGCCGATCTATGCCGGGCTGCCGCTGATCCTGCACCTGAACATCTCCTTCACCGATGCCTATTTCGAGGCCGTCTCGGGCCTGACCACCACCGGCGCCACCGTGTTGGCCAATCTGGACAAGCTGCCGCCATCGATCAACCTCTGGCGCGGCATGCTGGTCTGGATGGGCGGCATGGGGCTGGTGGTGCTGGCGGTGGCGGTGCTGCCGCTGCTCGGCATCGGCGGCCGGCAGATGTTCAAGGCCGAAACGCCCGGCCCGATGAAGGATTCGCAACTGACGCCAAGGCTGACGCAGACCGCCAAGGGCCTGTGGGTGGTCTACGGCGCCATCACCCTGGCCTGCATCCTCGGGCTGAAATGGGCCGGCATGGATTGGTTCGACGCGGTCATGCATTCGTTCACGACCATGGGCCTGGGCGGCTTCTCCAGCCACGACGCCAGCTTCGGTTACTGGGATTCGCCGGCCATCGAGGCGGTCACCATCTTCTTCATGCTGCTGGCCGGCATCAACTTCGCCACCCATTTCCTGGCCATCCACGGCCGCACGCTGACGCCTTACCGGCACGATCCGGAGATCGTCTGGTACCTCGTCACGGTGATCGGCAGCGTCGTCGGCATCGCCATCTACCTCGCCGTGCTCGAGGTCTATCCGGATTTCGGCACGGCGCTGCGCTTCGCCGCCTTCAACGTCGTGTCGATCGCCACCACCACGGGCTTCGCCAACACCGACTACAACCTCTGGCCGATGGCCGCGCCACTGTGGATGCTGTTCCTGTGCAGCTTCACCACCAGCGCCGGTTCCACCGGCGGCGGCATCAAGATGATCCGGGCGATCATCCTCTACAAGCAGGTCTATCGCGAACTGGTGCGCGCCATGCATCCGAGCGCCGTCTGGCCGGTGCGGATCGGCGACGGTTCGGTGCCGCAAAACATTCTCACCGCCGTGCTGGCCTTTGGTTTCGCCTACATGTGCATCATCGTCGCCCTGACGCTGCTGATGGCATTTTCGGGACTGGACATCGTCACCGGCTTCTCGGCGGTGGTCGCCTCGCTCAACAACACCGGGCCAGGCCTTAACCAGGTCGGCCCCGCCACCACCTTCGAGGTGCTGACCGACTTCCAGACCTGGGTGTGTACCTTCGCCATGCTGCTGGGCCGGCTGGAAATCTTCACGCTGCTGGTAGTGCTGACCCCCGAGTTCTGGCGCAAGTAGTACGAAAGTCAGACGTGGCGGCGCGCCGACGCTCAAGATGACGGGGATTCCGCCGATAATCCTGTTGGATATAGGTATCGAGGAAGCGCTTCATGAAACTGCCACACGCGATTCTGGTAACGGCCCTGGCGGCGGCCGGGCAGCTCCACGCCGCCGAAGACTTCGCCGAACTCAGCCTGGAGGATCTGGTCAAGGTCGAGGTTACTTCGGTCTCGCGCAAGTCGCAAAGCCTGGCGGACGTGGCGGCGGCCGCGTTCGTCATCACCGCCGAGGACATCCGCCGCTCCGGCGCCCAGAGCCTGCCGGACGTGCTGCGCATGGCGCCCGGGGTCGAGGTCGCGCAGATCGACAACGGCCGCTACGCGGTGTCGGTGCGCGGTTTCAACGGCCGCTTCACCAACAAGCTGCAAGTGCTGGTCGACGGCCGCAGCCTTTATCACCCCATGTTCGCCGGCGTGGTGTGGGAGCTCGACCCGATTCCGCTGGAAGACATCGAACGCATCGAGGTCATCCGCGGCCCGGGCGCCGTCATGTGGGGCGCCAATGCCGTCAATGGCCTGATCAACATCATCAGCAAGCAGACGCGCGGCCAGGCGGGCGGCGCGGTCAGCGTGACTGCCGGCACCCAGGGCAACGGCAATGTCCATGCCCGCATCGGCGGCGCACCCGCCGACGGTCCGAGCTGGAAGCTGTCCGCGCAGGGGTGTTACGCGGAGCCATCCCGTCTCCACGACCTGTCCAAGGACAGCGTCGATCGCTACAGCAGCGGCGTGGTCGATTTCCGGCTCGACAACGAGCTCGGCGGCGGTCGCGACCTCAGCATCTGGGCCAACGCCTCGCGCTCTAGCACCCGGGAACTCTGGAATGTCAGTCCAGCGTTTTCGCCCACCGGTGGTGTGAACCTGGCGCCCGTGACACCCAGGCAAGTGCTGCATCAGGAAAATCTGGTGGGCCGTTATCGTTGGTTGACGGCGGCTGGCGTCGAGTCTTCGATCCAGGCATCGATCGGCTGGGCAGGCGTCGAGATCGACAACTTCGCCGAGGGTGATCACGTCACTGTCGATGTCGACTACCAGGGGCGCCGCGCCATCGGCGAGCACGATCTGATCTGGGGACTGAGTCATCGCAATACCCGCGACCATTTCGACACCCACGAGCCCTACGTAGCGGTGACCGGCGAATCCGGGACGATGCGCCAGACCGGCGTATTCGGGCACGACGACTGGACGCTGCTGCCGGAACGCCTCAAGCTGGGCATCGGCGGCCGGCTGGACCGGGCCACCGGCAACGGCACCAAGTTATCGGCCAACGCGACCCTGCTATGGACCCCGACGCGTACCGATTCCGGCTGGATCAAGCTGGCGCGGGCGCCGCGCATGTCCTCGCGCGGCGAGCGCGACATTTCCATTCTCACCGGCGTGACGCTGCTGCCGGTGCCTTCGCCCATGCCGGGCGCGCCGGGCATGAACATCCCCGTGATCAGCTACATCGCCAATAACAGCGACCTCGGCCCGGAGAAGGCCAAGGGCTTCGAGTTGGGCTATCGCAAGCAGTTCGCACCGAATTTCGGCGCCGACCTGAGCATCTATCGCCAGCGCTATACCGACCTGCGCGGCGCCACGCTGGTTCGGATGTACGGCTGCCACCCGATGTTCGCCGGCTTCGGCATCGCCTTCGACCCGGCCGCTTGCGGCTATTTCGGCCTGCCCGCCGGCTTGCCGGTCATGTTCAACGTGAACCGCACCGCGAACAATCTGGCTGGCACCAGCCGGGGCGCGGAACTGGCGGTCGACTGGTTGGTGAGTCCCGGCTGGCGCGTGCAGCTGTCCCACGCCTGGAGCAAGCTCGACATGGACAGCGAAACTGATCCGCTTGCCCATGCGGCCGCCGTCACGGCCGAGCGATCCAGCCCGCGTCATTACGGCTCGCTGCGTTCGCAGTGGAACATTGCTTCGGACCGGCAGTTCGATGTCTGGCTGCGCGGTTCGTCCGGCATCGATCGGGTGAAACTGATCAACCTCGATCCCGCGTCGGCCGGGGCGCCCGCCTACCACCGGGTGTCCGGCTATGTCACCCTCGATCTGCGTTACGCCCACCGCGTCAACAAGGACCTGGAACTGGCCCTGGTCGGGCGCAACCTGATCGCCCGGCACCGTCTGGAGTATATTTCCGACTTCATTCCGACCGCCGCGACCGAGGTTGCGCCGAGCTGGGCCGTCACCGCGCGCTGGAAATTCTGAACACCGCCTGAACGTCGCCATGTCCACGCCAAGATTCCTGCGTCTGGCTGCTTGTGCCGCCTTGACCGGCTTGGCGCTGGCCGTGCCGGCCAGTTTTGGCCAGGTGACGACCGAGGCGCAGCTCAAGGCCGCGTATCTGGTCAACTTCCTCAAGTACGTCGAATGGCCGGCCCAGCGCGCCACGCTGACCATCTGCCTGTTCGGTCGCGACAGCCTCGGGCCCAGCCTGGCGAGCTATGAAGGCCGGCAGATCGGTGGCCGCGAACTGAAGATCCGCCGGGTCGGCAGCCCCGAGCAGCTGGCCGACTGCCACGAGCTATTCATTGCCGACACGGAAGAAGCCCGTTTCGGCGCCGTGCTGCGCTGGGTGGAGAACCAGCCAATCCTGACGGTCAGCGATGCCGAGGTGTTCACCCGCGATGGCGGCGCCATCGCCCTGGTCCGCTCCGATGGCCGCCTGCAATTCGATGTCAATACCGACGCGCTGGCGCGCGCCGGGCTCAAGCCGAGTTCGCAGATGATGCGGCTGGCGCGGCAGGTCATCGGATCGGTGCGATGAGCGCCAACCTCAGCCTGCGCCGCCGCCTGGCCCTGGTGCTTGCCGTGGCGGTAGGCATCAGCGTGTTGTTCACCTCGGTGTTCTTCGCGCTGCGCCAGGTGCATGACCGGCGCCAGGCCAAGCTGACCGAGCTGCGCTCCATGGCCGAGCTGATCGCCTTCAACGCCAGCGCCGTGGTCGAATTCCAGGACCGTGCCGGCGCCGAGCGGCTGTTCAGTTCGCTCGACCAGCACGGCGATGTGATTGCCGCGGGCATGTTCGGTAGCAACAACGGCTTCGCCTTCCGCCGTCGCCACGGCGACGCGCCGTCCGCCGGCGCGGAGCACGAGACGACGGTGGCGGCGCCGCGTCAGGCCATCGACATTGTCGATTGGCGCCATGTCACCACCATCGTGCCGATCCAGATCGCCGACGACGTGGTCGGCTCGGTGGCGCTCACCGCCAGCCTGGACCAGACCTGGCGCGACGTGCGCGGCGACCTGGGCATGTTCCTGCTCGCCGCCGTGGTGGCCTTCGCCCTGGCGCTGCTGATCGCCCGGCGCATGCAGCGCGGCCTGTTGACGGCGCTCGGCTCGCTGACCGCCACCGCCAACGACATCGCCCGCTCGAAGGATTTTGGTCGGCGCGCCCAAAAATACGCCAATGACGAGATCGGTCAGCTGGCCGATGCCTTCAACACCATGCTGGTCGAGATCGGCGAGCGCGACGGCGAGTTGACGCGGCATCGCGATCACCTGGAAGAGGTCGTCGACAGCCGCACCCGCGAGCTGCGCCTGGCCAAGGATGCCGCCGAGGAAGCCAACCGGGCCAAGAGCGCCTTTCTGGCCAACATGAGCCACGAGATCCGCACGCCGATGAACGGCATCATCGGCGTCGCCGACCTGCTGGCGGCCGGCAGCCTGACATCCCACCAGCACAACCAGCTGACGACGCTGCGGACCTCGGCCGACACGCTGCTGGTGCTGCTCAACGACATTCTCGATTTTTCGCGCATCGAAGCCGGCCGGCTGCAACTCGAGCAGCTGCCGTTCAGCATCCGCGAAACCATCGAACAGGTGGTGGCGGTGTTCGCGCCCAATGCCCGGAAGAAAGGGCTGGACTTGTGGTTCGACATCGATCCGACGCTGCCCGACCAGCTGGTCGGCGACCGCTATCGCCTCGGTCAGGTGGTCACCAATCTGTTGAATAACGCCGTCAAGTTCACCGAGAAGGGCAGCGTGCGCATCCGTTGCCGCGCGCAGGCGGTCGAGGACGGCGCGCGCCTGCTGATCGAGGTGCGCGACAGCGGCATCGGCATCGATGCGGCGGCGCTGGGCGACATCTTCTCGCCGTTCCGGCAGGCCGACAACTCCATGAGTCGCCGCTTCGGCGGCAGCGGCCTGGGTTTGGCGATCGTGCATGACCTGGTGCGGCTGATGCAGGGTGAAATCCGCGCGTCCAGCGTACCCGGGCAGGGGTCGACCTTCACCCTCGACCTGCCGCTGCAAAACGAGAACGGCAGTCGGACGCTGCCCGACTGGCTGCCGCAATTGCGCGGACGCAAGGTGCTGGCCGCCTGCGGTGACGAAACGCGCCGCGAGCACTGGGGAGCCATGCTGCGCTGGGCCGGCATGGAAGCGAACACGGTGCCGGATTGCGCCGACCTGGAGAACGAAGCGCGCCAATCGCGCCCCGATGCGGTCCTCGTCGAAGACAGCGCCAGTTGCCGCGCGCTGATCGAGCAACGCCCGGACTTCGATTGCCCGGTGCTGTTCGTCAATGGCCCGCGCTCGCCGCGCGGCGGCATGCGCGACGTGCCGGCGTGGATCAAGGGCCATCTGCACGAGCCTTTTGGCGACACCGCGTTGTGGACGGAACTGGCGCGTGCCTGGGGACTGGCGAAGGCGGATGCGAGGCCGGAGCAGGTGGCCGAGGCGGTGCGCTTCAACGCCCGGGTGCTGATGGTCGAGGACAACGACATCAACCGGCTGATCCTGGAGCAGATCCTTTACACCCTGGGCTGTGGCGTGCGCCATGCCGTCAATGGCGCCGAAGCCCTGGCGACGCTGGAGAACGAGCAGTTCGACCTGGTGCTGATGGATGTGCAGATGCCGGTCATGGACGGACTCACCGCCACGCGCACGCTGCGCGAGATCGAGCGTTCGCGCGGGCTGCCGCGCCAGCTGGTCATCGCGCTGACGGCCAACGCGCTGACCGGCGACCGGGAAATGTGCCTGCAGGCGGGCATGGACGATTACGTGGCTAAGCCGGTGACCATCGCCAGCGTCAGGGCGGCGATGCTGCGCTGGCTGCCGGCGCAGCTGCAGCAACCGCTTCCGGCACCGGAGCCGACGGCGAAGGAAAGCTCGAAGGCATCGGTGGCGCCGATGGTGGACCTCGACGAATTGCGCGCGACGCTGGGCGCCGAAGCCGACCAGATCATTCCGGCGGTGATCGGTTCCTTCCTGCGCGAAGGCAAGGCCAACGTCGCCAAGCTGTCCTCGGCCGGACCCGACGTCGACCGCGAGCACCTGACGCGCATCGCCCACGACCTGAAAAGTTCCAGCGCGGTGCTGGGCATCCGCGATTTCGCCGAGCTTTGCAAGCAAGCCGAACTGGCCGCGCGCGCCGGCGACGTCCGCCTTGCCCTCGGCCTGGCGCCGCGCATCGTCGCCGATTTCGCCGAGGTGGAAAAAGTGGTCGGCGCGGTGCTGGCCGGGATATCGGGAAATCCGGCCGATCCCGCCGCCTGACCGGCCGCCGCCGTCGGCGTGCCGCCGCGCCTGACTTTGGCGCGGGCTTGGCGGCCAGGCGCCATGCGATAATCGCCCGACCCGAACAGGATCGCGACCATGGCCCGATCGAAGAACGATACCTTCCTGCGTGCGCTGCTGCGCCAGCCCGTCGACTACACGCCCGTCTGGCTGATGCGCCAGGCCGGCCGCTACCTGCCCGAGTACTGCGAAACGCGCAAGCGCGCCGGCAGCTTTCTCGGCCTGTGCAAGAACCCGCGCCTGGCCTGCGAAGTGACGCTGCAGCCGCTGGCGCGCTATGCGCTCGACGCCGCCATCCTTTTCTCCGACATCCTGACCGTGCCCGACGCGATGGGCCTGGGTCTCTATTTCGCCGAAGGCGAGGGGCCGAAGTTCGAGCGGCCGCTGCGCGAAGAGTGGGCCATCCGCGACCTCGAGGCGCCCGATCCCAACGTGCATCTGCGCTACGTGATGGACGCCGTGGCCGAGATTCGCCGCGCCCTCGACGGCGCGGTGCCGCTGATCGGGTTTTCCGGCTCGCCGTTCACGCTCGCCTGCTACATGGTCGAAGGCGGCGGCTCGGACGATTTCCGCACCGTCAAGACCATGCTCTACGACCGGCCGGACCTGCTGCATCGCATCCTCGACGTCACGGCGCGCGCCGTGGTCGATTACCTCAATGCCCAGATCGAGTCGGGCGCCCAGGCGGTGATGATTTTCGATACCTGGGGCGGGGCGCTGCCGGCCTGGGCCTACCGGGAATTTTCGCTGGCCTACATGCGGCGCATCGTCGGCGGACTCATTCGCGAGCGCGACGGCGAGCGGGTGCCGGTGATCGCGTTCACCAAGGGCGGCGGCCAGTGGCTGGAGTCGATCGCCGACATCGGCGTGGACGCGGCCGGCCTGGACTGGACGACGGACATCGGCGAAGCGCGCCGCCGCGTCGGCGACCGCGTGGCCTTGCAGGGCAATCTCGACCCCGTCGCCCTGTTCGCCTCGCCCGAGGGCGTGGCGCGCGAAGCGCGGCGCGTGCTGGAAAGTTTCGGCGCCCATGGCCCGGACAGCGGTCACGTCTTCAATCTCGGCCATGGCATTTCCCAATTCACGCCTCCGGAGAGCGTTTCCGCGCTGGTCGATACCGTTCATCAGTTCAGCCGGCGCTTTCACGGCGGCACGCCCGCGCCGGCAGACGGCAACTGAACCCGCCGACCACCGGGCCGCGACGGCTCTCTGGGTCGGACATCGCGGGCGGCACGCTCCGGGACGGCGGTGCCGCAAGGGTTTCGGGGGGAGGTTGACAATCGACTTACTCACAGTTCCGGATATCCATGGCGAAATGGCGCGACAAGCGTCGCGCCGCGCCGTGACATTTCTCAACACATTGCTTTTTAAAAGAAAAATTTAGCCCAAATATTACGCAACGATGAAAATTTCCTTAGCGGCCGGTGCCTTAGGTTTTTCGGGACAAGATTGTTCACAAACTTATCCACAGATTTTGTGGGTAAGAAATTTCATCCAAGGCGCCAATGGCTTAGGCCGTGGAGCGCAAGTCGAGTCGAGTTAAGTCGGGCAAGCCATTGATCGCCGATGAGCATCATCCGCGTTGCCCTCGATGTTCCCCTGCCGCGCTTGTTCGACTATCGCGCCGATGACGCGGCGGCAAGCGATGTCGGCCGCCGCGTGTTCGTGCCTTTCGGCAGCGGCCGCAAGCTCGGCGTGATCGTCGCGGTCGCCGAGACCAGCGAGCAGCCCGACGACAAGCTGAAGCCGGCCGAGGCCATCCTGCGCGACATGCCGCCCTTGCCGGCCGACTGGCTGGCCCTGTGCGAATTCTGCGGCCGCTACTACCAGCATCCGATTGGCCAGGTGGCGGCCTTCGCGCTGCCGCCGCTGCTGCGCCGGGGCAAACTGCCCCGGCCGCGCAAAGTCAGCCGTGGCGGCACGCCGCCGGCCGGCAAGCCGGAGCCCGTGCCGCTGCCTGACCAGCGGGCGGCCGTGGCGGCGATCGCTTCGTCGTCGGGGTTCGAGGTTTTTCTGCTGCATGGCGTGACCGGCAGCGGCAAGACCGAAGTCTACCTGCGCGCCATCGACGCGGTGCTGGCGGCGGGCCGGCAGGCGCTGATGCTGGTGCCCGAGATCGCGCTGACGCCGCAGCTCGAACAGCGCGTGAGTGAGCGCTTCCCTTCGGCGCACATCGTCGCCGCCCACAGCGGCGTCGCCGACGCCGCCCGCGCGCGCGGCTTCCTCGAAGCGCTCGACGGCCGCGCCGACATTGTGCTGGGCACGCGGCTGTCGGTGTTCACGCCGCTGCCGCGCCTGGGCCTGATCGTGGTGGACGAGGAGCACGATCCTTCCTTCAAGCAGCAGGAGGGTTTGCGCTACTCGGCGCGCGATGTCGCCGTGTTCCGCGCCAAGCAGGCCGACGTGCCTATCGTGCTCGGTTCGGCGACACCGGCGCTCGAAACCTATCATCACGCGCGCTCCGGCCGCTACCGCCTGCTGGAGTTGCCGCGCCGCGCCGTCGCCGAGGCGCCGCCGGTGGTGCGGACCATCGATACCCGCCGGGAGAAATTGCGCGACGGCATGAGCGCCGCGCTGCTCGACGCGCTGGCCGTGCGCCTGGCGCGCGGCGAGCAGAGCCTGGTGTTCCTCAACCGGCGCGGCTACGCGCCGGTGCTGGCCTGCCCGGCATGCGGCTGGATTTCGCGCTGCCGGCGCTGCGCCGCCAACCTGGTCGTGCATCTGGCCGACCGGCGGCTGCGCTGCCACCACTGCGGCCTCGAAACGGCCATTCCCAGGGCCTGTCCCGACTGCGGCAACCAGGACATCCACCCGTTCGGCCGCGGCACCCAGCGGCTGGAGGCGGCGCTGCGCGAGCGCATGCCCGAAGCGCGCATCCTGCGCATCGACCGCGATTCGGCGAACTCGCCGAAGCAGTGGCAGGCGCTGCTGGAAACGATCCACGCCGGCGGTGCCGACATCCTGATCGGCACCCAGATGCTGGCCAAGGGCCACGATTTCCCGCGCCTGACGCTGGTCGGCGCGGTCGGCGCCGACGCCGCGCTGTTCGCCGCCGACTTCCGCGCCCCGGAACGCCTGTTCGCGCAGTTGATGCAGGTGGGCGGCCGCAGCGGCCGCCACCAGCTGCCCGGCGAGGTGTTGATCCAGACGGAGCATCCGGCGCACCCGCTCTACCGTGCCCTGGCCGGCCACGACTATGCCGCCTTTGCCGGCGCCCAGCTGGAGGAGCGCGCCGCGGCCGGGTTTCCGCCGTTCGCCTTTCAGGCGCTGCTGGCCGCCGAGGCGGCCGACATCGACGGCGCGCTGGCCTTCCTGAACGATGCGCGCGCCGCCGCCCTGCCGCTGGCCGGCGCGAAAGTCAGCCTCTACGATGCGGTGCCGATGCGCCTGTTCCGGCTGAAGAACCGCGAACGGGCGCAATTGCTGGTGGAATCGGCCAGCCGGCCGGCGCTGCAAACATTCCTCGCCGCCTGGGTCGAGCGGCTGCATGCGCTCAAGTCGCCGCGCGAGCTGCGCTGGCACCTCGATGTCGATCCGCTCGAGTTCTAGGCCTTGCCCGAATCGCGACGGCTGTCGAAGACGAACCAGGCGTGGCTGAGCACCTGCGCCGCCAGCAGCGCGCCGAACGCCCAGCGATAGGCATCGGCCGTCGCCATGCCGCGCGTCGTCAGCGTTTCCACCAGCACGCCCAGTCCCCACTGGATGCCGAAGGCGCCGAAAAAGGCGCCGAGGTTGAGCGCCGTATTCACGCGCCCCGACATCTGGGGCGGAAAATGGGCGCACAGCAGGGCATAGACCAGGTTGCTCACGCAGAAAACCAGCCCCAGGCAAAACCACAGCAGGTGGCTGGAGCCCACGTCGGCGAGCATCAGCGCCAATATCACGATGCCGGCCTTCTTCCCGCCGTCCAGGATCATGTCCGGCGTGATGCCGCGCCGCTTCAGCGGCAGCACCAGCGCCGCGATGGCGAGAAAGCCGATCAACATGGCGCCGCTGGTTAGCAGCAGGTGAAAGGCGGCTTCGTCGCGTGAGTAACCGCCAACTTCGATGAGCCAGGGCGTGGCCCACAGGCCCTGCAAGGCCATGAAGCCGCCGACGACGGTGGCGGTCTGCGGCAGGAAGCGCCAGAAGACGCGGCTGCGGTAAATGCCGGCCAGGGCGCGCAGCTCTTCGCCCAGCGGCTTGCCGTGGCCGGCGGCGGCCGGCTTTTCCGGCGAGCTGAAAATGGCCGCGGCGGCGAGCAACACCAGCACGGCCAGGCTCAGGAAAACACCGCGCCAGCCGAGCGCCGGCAAGGTCCAGCCGATCGGCGAGGTCGCCGTCAGCGCGCCCAGGCTGCCGGCGGCCATGACCGCCGAATTGAGCGACGCCGCCCGCTCCAGCGGAAACCACAGCGAGAAGGCCTTGAAGCTGGCCATCAGGCAGGCGCATACGCCCAGGCCGATCAGGCCGCGCCCGATGGCCAGTTGCGGCAAGCTGTCGCCGACCGCGAAAACGACGCAGCCGAGCGCCGCGATCACCAGCAAACCGGCCTCGACGCGGCGCGGACCGAGGCGGTCGAGCAGCACGCCCAGCGGCAGCTGGAAGGCGGCGAAGGCCAGCAGGTAGGCCGAGGTCAGCAAGCCGAGGTCGGCCGTGGACAGGGAAAGCTCGCGCACCAGTTCGGGCGCGATGACCGCATTGACGTTGCGCAGCAGGTAGGACAGGTAGTAGCCCGCCGCGAAAGGCAGGAACACGCGCAGCCAGGGATTCATGATGTCATGTCGTGCCGGTCCGGGGCGGGGCCAATCCGCGATGTGATGGCCGTGATTCTGGCATGACGCCGCCAAGTCTGAGAAAATCGGCGCCATGACAGGCAGCCGCGAACACCTCATCGAGATCGACGACCTTCATTTCGCCTACGGCGCCAACCAGGTGCTGCGCGGGGTGAACCTGCGCGTGCCGCGCGGCAAGGTGGTGGCCATCCTGGGGGTGTCCGGCTCGGGCAAGAGCACCCTGCTCAAGCTGATCGGCGGCCAGCGCCGGCCCCGGCGCGGCCAGGTGGCGGTCGACGGCAAGATCATCCACGAGCTGGACAACGACGCGCTCTACGACTTGCGCCGCGACATGGGCATGATGTTCCAGGCCGGCGGCTTGTTCTCCGACCTTTCGGTCTACGAGAACATCGCCTTTCCCATGCGCGAACTGACCGACCTGCCGGAAGACCTGATCCACCGGCTGGTGCTGATGAAACTGAACGCCGTCGGCCTGCGCGGCGCCAGCCGCCTGATGCCCAACGAGCTTTCGGGCGGCATGGCGCGGCGGGTGGCGCTGGCGCGCGCCATCGCGCTCGACCCGATGCTGATCATGTACGACGAGCCGTTCGCCGGCCTCGATCCGATTTCGCTCAACGTCATCGCCAACCTGATCCGCACGCTCAACGACGCGCTCGGCGTCACCTCCATCGTCGTCACCTACGATGTCTTCGAGTCGCTCAAGACCGTCGATTACGCCTATTTCCTCCATGACGGCGTGGTCGTCGCCGAAGGCACGGCGCGGGAGATGCTGGATTCGCGCGACGAGTTCGTCCATCAGTTCGTCAATGCCCGGCCGGACGGACCGGTCGCCTTCCATCATTCCGCCGAGCCGTACCGCCAGACGCTGCGCGTGGCGTGAGTTCTGGCGCGCTGGCGCCGGCCACCAGGGCCGCCAGCGGAACGATGTGAACGATGGCGAACGATGGCGATTCCGGCTAATTTAATCCACCTCATGGCATATCAATCTTTCCATGATGTTTGCTAGAGTTTGCAGCGTGGCAAAATCAACACGGGAGAACGCAATGAGTGGTTTCGCACAAGAGTTCAAAGAGTTCGCACTCAAGGGTAACGTCATGGATCTCGCCGTCGGCGTGATCATCGGTGGCGCGTTCGGTAAGATCGTCGATTCGATCGTCGGCGACCTGATCATGCCCATCGTCGGCAAGATCTTCGGCGGTCTCGACTTCAATGACTTTTTCATACCGCTGGCCGGCCAGACGGCCACCACGCTGGTCGAGGCGAAGAAGGCGGGCGCGGTGTTCGCCTATGGCAGTTTCATCACCATCCTGATCAACTTCATCATCCTCGCCTTCATCATCTTCATGATGGTCAAGCAGATGAACCGGCTGAAGCGCGAGGAAGCCGCCGAGCCGCCGCCGACGCCGGAAGACGTCGTGCTGCTGCGCGAAATCAGGGATTCGCTGAAGAAGTAGTTCCGCTACACGCCGTCGGCGACGAACGGGTTGCTGCGCCGTTCCTCGCCGAAGGTGGACATCGGGCCGTGGCCGGGAACGAATTCGACATCGTTGCCGAGCGGCCAGAGATTCTGGCGGATGGAACGGATCAGCGTGTCGTAGTCGCCGCCGGGAAAATCCGTGCGGCCGATCGAGCCGGCGAACAGCACGTCGCCGACCAGCGCCAGCCGCGACGGCCGGTGGAAGAAGGTGACATGGCCGGGCGTGTGGCCGGGCGTGTGCAGCACCTCCAGCACGACATTGCCGAACCGGACGGTATCGCCGTGTTCCAGCCAGCGATCCGGCGTGAACGCGTCGCAGGCGGGGAAGCCGAAAGCCTGGCCCTGCTCGGGCATCTGGCGGATCCAGAGATCATCCTCGCGTTGCGGACCTTCCACGGGCACCGACAGGCGGCGCGCCAGTTCGGCGGTGCCGCCGGCATGATCGATATGGCCGTGGGTCAAGAGCACCTTGGCGATGGTCACGCCGCGCTGGGCGGCGGCGGCGGTGATGCGGTCGAGATCGCCGCCGGGATCGACGACGGCGGCTTGGCGGGTTTCCTCGCACCAGAGCAAGGTGCAGTTCTGGGCGAAGGCGGTGACGGGGATGATCTGATAGTCCATGCCCCGATTCTACAGGTGAGCGCCGACCGCCGCGCTTGCCCCGCGCTTGCCGAGTGGTGCCGGCCTGTGGCAAAGTGCGTCAGCGCCCGTGCGTGGCGCCATCGAAGAATCCAACATTCCCACCCAACAAGACAGGAGTTTGATCCATGACCACCGTGACCCTCGGCGGCAATCCCATCGAAGTTTCCGGCAGCTTTCCCAAGGCGGGCGCCGCCGCGCCCGATTTCTCCCTGGTGGCGGGCGATCTCAGCCAGGCCACGCTCAAGACCTACGCCGGCAAGCGCAAGCTGCTCAACATCGTGCCCAGCCTCGACACGCCGGTCTGCGCGACCTCGACGCGCAGGTTCAACGAGGAAGCCGCCAGGATGAACAACACGGTCGTGCTGGTCGTCTCGGCCGACCTGCCGTTCGCCGCCGGCCGCTTCTGCTCGACGGAAGGGCTGAAGAACGTCGTGCATCTGTCCACCATGCGCGGCCGCGAGTTCATGAAGAACTATGGCGTCGAGATTGCCAGCGGTCCGCTGGTCGGCGTGACCGCGCGTGCCGTGGTGGTGATCGACGAAAACGACAAGGTGACCTACTCGGAGCTCGTGCCAGAGATCAAGCAGGAGCCGGACTACGCGGCGGCGCTGAAAGCGCTGGCCTAAGCAAGGACCAGGAGCGCCCGGGGTACCCGGGGCACGCCGCGCACCCGCGCGGCGGCGTGGCGCCGCCACTGACTTTCGGCGGCGACGGATAGCGTGGGCAGCGAACAACGCCGCGGGCAAAACGCCCGCGGCGTTGTTTTTACCGCACGACTTTTTACTGCACGACCTTGATGCGCTGGCCCGGGCTGATCGCGGCGGCGCCGCTGCCGTAGGCGCCGTTCATGAGCCGGAGCTGCTGCTCGGCCAGCGACGGCAGCGGCGACTGGCGCGCCAGTTCGGCAAAGCCGCCGGCCGGCATCGGCACGACACGCACCTCCCATGGCCGGGCGGCCTTGCGCTCGGCCGCGCTTAAGGGCCGGAACGAGGCTTCCGCTTCGCCGATTCGACCGAGCGCGCGCTGCAAGGCGGCGGCATCGCGCCCCGCGTACTGGAGCAGGTAATGGTGGTTGTTCGGCCCGGTGACGATGGTGACCCGGGCATTGGCCTGCTGGCCTTTCGAATTGCGCACCACGCCGGCGAAATGCGTCGCCGCCAGGCCATTGACGCTGCGCGGCTGCGCGTTGCCGTCGACCGGGCGCAGCATGTTCTTGATGATCTCGTCGTGCGTGGCGCCGGCCTCGGATGGAATGAGCTTGATGACCAGCGCGGCGTCGCCGGCGCCGTTGGCGACGACGATGGCTTCCGGCGAGTTGTCGACTTTCCAGCCCTCGGGCGCCGTCAGGGCGATGCCGAGCTTCTCGTGATAGAAGTTGCGGCCGCGCGTGATGCCCTGCTCGCGGCTCTCGCCGAAGGCCATGCCCTCGATGGCCTGCTGGTAGCGCGTCCGCCCGTCGTCGTCGTAGCTGCCCTTGTACTTGGCGGCGGTACGCTTGATGTCGGCCAGCCGCTGGTCGCTGGCCGGGTGGGTGGACAGCCAGTTGGCGCCGCCGGGGGCGGCCCGGCCTTCGGCCTTGGCCAGTTCGGCGGCATAGCTTTCCTGATTCTTCAGCACCGCGATCACGTCGATCATGTTCTGCGGGTTGTACTGGTTGCGCACCAGGTATTCGGCGCCGAGTTCGTCGGCCTGCAATTCCTGGTCGCGGCTGTACGAGGCGACATAGCCGGCGGCGACGCCTTGCGAGACCTGGCTGGCAAGCTGGCCGGCGCCGGGCAGGCCATAGGCTTCGGCGACGATGCCGGCCACGGTCGCGGCGATGACGCCGATGCCGGCGTTCTGTGCCCGGGTGGCGCGCTGGGCGCTGTGCCGGGCGGTGACATGGCCGATTTCGTGGCCGATGACGCCGGCCAGCTCGGCCTCGCTGTCGAGATAGGCCATGATGCCGCGCGTGATATAGACGTAACCACCGGGCAGGGCGAAGGCGTTGATCTCGGGCGAATCGAGCACCGTGAACGTCCACGTCAGGTTGGCGCGGTGCGACTGGCTGGCCAGGCGCTGGCCAACGCCGTTCACATAGGCTTGCAGGCGCGGGTTATCGACCACGCCGTATTCCTTGAGGATGCCTTCGTGCGCCTTGCGGCCCTCGGCGATTTCGTCCTTCTCGTCCATCACCGTCCGCTCGGTGCGGCCGGTGACGGGATTGACCACGGTGGTGCCGCAGCCGGCGGCAAGCATCGCCGCCGCCAGCAAGGGCAGCAGCAAACCGCGCCGACGGGAGTGAAGGCGCGGTTTTCCGGGAATCGATGAAATCATGATGCGCTCCGAAGCCAGGGAACAAGCCGGTGCGGTCGGAATGACCGGCCGCTTCGGAAAGCGTAACAGGAGCGCTGCCCGCGCGCCACTAGCCCGCGAGTTTCTGCCTCGGCTTGCGCGACGAACCGACCTCCGGAGGGTCGAGTTCCTCGTCGTCGCCGTTGCCGAAGCGGATGACGCGCACGCCGACCGGCAGGGCCGATTTCGATCGGGTCAGCTCAACCAGCCAGCGATTGGTGGGGGGCCTGAGGACATCGATCAGGCTTATGTTTTGTTGGGCCATGCTTTGCTCCAATCCTCCCTGCAATGACGAAGGCCCCGGCATGCGGGGCCTTCGGGCGACTGGGGGAGGAGGGGGGACCAGTCACCGATGGGGATCGTTACGTGCTGCCTGTGCCGCCGACCTTATCTGCCGAGGTAACGGCGGGAATCGGCGAGGAACTTCTCCACAATGGGGTTCTGCATGAAAATTTCAAGTCCTGTACGCTTGGCTGTTGATCGATGCACGACCGACACGCCTACTATGACGGCATCCGCCCGGGAAAGTTCAGGGCCATATTTGCAACAGATTGTTTCAGGCCGCGGCTGTCGAGTTGATCATCAAATATCCGGAGTTCCTGTCAGATGGCACTTAAATCGACGATATTCAAGGTGGAATTGCAGGTTTCCGATCTCGATCGCGGATATTTCCGGACCCATGCCCTGACGCTGGCGCGGCATCCTTCGGAAACCGACGAGCGCATGATGGTGCGCCTGGTGGCCTTCGCCCTGTCGGCCGACGATGCCCTCGAATTCGGCCGGGGATTGTCGACCGACGACGAGCCGGACTTGTGGCGGCGCAATCTGACCGGCGAAGTCGTGGACTGGATCGAAGTCGGCTTGCCGGACGAGCGCCGCCTGCGCCGCGCCTGCGGCCGCGCCGGCCAAGTGTTAGTGCTTACTTATGGCGGCAGGGTCGCGCAGACCTGGTGGGAGCAGAACGAGGCGCAGCTGCGCAGGCAGGAGCGGCTGACGGTCATCGACCTGCCGGCCGAGGCGACCCGGGAGCTGGCCGCCCGGGTGGCGCGGACCATGCGGATCGGCTGCACCGTCCAGGAGGGCGACCTGTGGTTCGACGTCGATGGGACGATGCTGCACGTCGTGCCGGGGATCCGGCAGGACCGGCGTTCCGTGGCGGGCCGATGAACACCGGGCGAAATCGGGGAGGCATCGCTTGAAGACCTTGTTGATCGTGCACCATTCGCTGACCGGCGGCACCCGCCGCATGGCCGAGGCGGCGGCCGAAGGCGCCGCCGGCGAGCCGGCCGTGACCACGCGGCTGCTGCATGCTTCCGACGCCGGCGGCGATGACGTGTTGCAGGCCGACGGCTATCTGTTCGCCACGCCGGAGAATCTCGCCGCCATGTCCGGCATGCTCAAGGATTTCTTCGACCGCAGCTATTACGCCTGCCTCGACCGGATCAACGGCCGGCCCTACGGTACGCTGATCTGCGCCGGCAGCGATGGCGGGAACGCGGCGCGCCAGATCGCCCGCATCGCCACCGGCTGGCGGCTCAAGGCGGTGGCGCCGCCGCTGATCGTTTGCACACGCGCCCAGACGCCGGAGGCGATTCTCGCGCCCAAGCGGATCGGCGCCGAAGACCTGGCCCGCTGCGCCGAACTCGGCGCCACGCTGGCGGCCGGGCTGGCCATGGGCGTGTTCTGAGCGCGGCGGAAAGTCAGCCGTGGCGGCACGCCGCGCCGATGCCGGTGCAAGCCGCGTCGACTAGAATCGGCCCACCATGCCCGAACGCGATCCCCTGCTCGACGCCGTGCTGGCCAGCGGCGTCAAGCTGCCGGCGCCGAGCGCGACGCTGCTGCGCTTGCAGGCGCTGGCGGCGGACGACGATGCCGGCCCGGGCGAACTGGCCGAAGCGATCGGCCAGGAACCGGCCCTCACCGGCGAATTCATGCGCGTGGCCAACTCGCCGGTCTTCCGCACGCGCGCGCCGGCGCGTTCGGTCAAGGCCGCGATCACCATCCTCGGCCGCACCCGCACCCTGGCGGTCGTCGCCAGCCACGCGCTGCGCGCGCAGATGGCCGGCATCGCGCCGCGCGCCGTCGAGCGTATCTGGTTGGCGTCGGCCGCCGCCGCCGACCATGCCCACCGCGCCGCCCGGGCCAGCCGCGTGCGCGGCTTCGCCGACCTCGCCTACCTGGCGGCGCTGATTCATGATGTCGGCATCGCCATCGTGCTGCGCCGGTTCCCCGAGCATGCCGGCCTGTTCGAGAACGACTCGCTCGCGCTCGACGACGCCGCGCAACGGCTCGACGCCGCCACCGGCGCCGATCATGCCGCCGTCGGCGCCCTCGTCGCGCGCAACTGGAAGCTGCCGCCCGACGTGGCGGCGGCGGTCGCCATCCACCACAAGCCGGCCGCCGCGAGCGAGCCGTCGCCGGTCGCCGCGCTGGCCGCATTCGTCGCCGTCGCCCGCCGCCTGCGCGACGGCGCCAGCGAGGAATGGTCGTCCTGGGCGCCGCTCGCCGAAGCGCATCTCGGCATCACGCCGGAAAAGATCGAGGAATTGTCCGCCGGCCGGGACGAGGACTGAAGGCGGCCGGTTCAGCCGCCCTGAAGCGCCAGCCCCGCGTGCTCGCGCATCGGATGGAACTGGATCTTCGGGTAGCGTTCCTGCGTCAGTTCGAGGTCGTAGCGCGAGGACATCAGGTAGGCGTGAGTCTCGGCGGCGTCGAGCGCCAGGCGCGAACCGTTGGCGTTCATGAAGCGGCGCAGCTCGGTTTCGTCTTCGCAGCTCACCCAGCGCGCGCCGGCGAAGTTGGCCGGCGACAGGCGCACGTCGACGCCATACTCGGTCTTGAGACGATGCTGCACGACCTCGAATTGCAGCTGGCCGACGGCGCCGAGCAGCATCAGGCTGCCCGCCAGCGGCCGGAACACCTGGATGGCGCCTTCCTCGCCGAGCTCCTTGAGACCCTTGGCGAGCTGCTTGCTCTTCATCGGGTCGGCCAGTTCGACAGTGCGGAACATCTCGGGCGCGAAGAAAGGCAGGCCGGTGTATTGCAGCAGTTCGCCGCCGGTGACGGTATCGCCCAGTTGCAGGCCGCCGTGGGTGATGATGCCGATGATGTCGCCGGCATAGGCTTCCTCGACCCGGTCGCGCCGCTGCGAGAGGAAGGTGACGACGCCGGTCGGCCGCAGTTCCTTGCCGGTGCGGCGCACCTTCAGGCGCATGCCGCGCTCGAACCTGCCCGAGCAGACGCGCACGAAGGCGATGCGGTCGCGGTGCGCCGGGTCCATGTTGGCCTGGATCTTGAACACGACGCCGGAGAATCCGTCCTCCTCGGGATGCACTTCGCGCGTCGTGGACATGCGCGGCGCGGGGGCGGGCGCGAGATCGACCAGCGCGTCGAGCACTTCGCGCACGCCGAAATTGTTGATCGCCGAGCCGAAGAACACTGGCGTCTGGTGCGCGGCGAGGAAGTCCTCGCGCGAGAACGGATGCGCGGCGTGGCGGATCAATTCCATCTCGTGATGCGCGGTTTCCCACTCGTGGCCGTGGCGTGCCGCCAGGACTGACTCTTCGTCGATGATTTCGTCGTCGCCGACGCGATCCTCGCCGGGGCGGAATACGCGCATGCGCTCGGTGCGCAGATCGTAGATGCCGTGGAACAGCTTGCCCTGGCCGACCGGCCAGGTCAGCGGCGCGCAGGGCATGCCCAGGGTCCGCTCGATCTCGTCGAGCAGGTCGAGCGGCTCGCGCACTTCGCGGTCGAGTTTGTTGATGAAGGTCAGGATGGGCGTGTTGCGCGCGCGGCAGACCTCGATCAGCCGCAGCGTCTGGGCTTCCACGCCGTTGGCGGCGTCGATCACCATCAGCGCCGCGTCCACGGCGGTCAGCACGCGGTAGGTGTCCTCGGAGAAATCCTGGTGGCCGGGCGTGTCGAGCAGGTTGATGACGCAGTCGCGGTATTCCATCTGCATCACCGAGCTGGCCACCGAGATGCCGCGCTGCTTCTCGATCTCCATCCAGTCGCTGGTGGCGTGGCGGCTGGCCTTGCGCGCCTTCACCGAGCCGGCGATCTGGATCGCGCCGGCGAACAGCAGCAGTTTCTCCGTCAGCGTGGTCTTGCCGGCGTCGGGGTGGGAAATGATGGCGAAGGTGCGCCGGCGGGAAACTTCGGGGGCGAGGGACATGGCTTGCGCGAACACCGCAAAAACACGAAGGGGCGCGATTATCCCACGAGCGCTGTTATGATTTTCCGGCCATCATGACCCTGACCGATCTCCGCTACATCGTCGCCCTCGCCCGCGAGTGCCATTTCCGCCGCGCCGCCGAGAAATGCTTCGTTTCGCAGCCGACCTTGTCGGTGGCGGTCAAGAAGCTCGAGGAAGAGCTTGGCGTGATCCTTTTCGAGCGCTCGCCGCAGGAAGTGCGGGTGACGCCGATCGGCGAGCGCGTCGTCGCCCAGGCCGAAAAGGTGCTCGGCGAGGCGGCGCAACTGGCCGAGATCGCCACCGCCGGCAAGAACCCGCTGGCCGGGCCGCTGCGCCTGGGTGTGATCTACACCATCGGCCCGTGGCTGCTGCCGAAGCTGGTGCCGCTGCTGCGCGCGCGCGCGCCGGAGATGCCGCTGCTGCTCGAGGAGAACTACACCCACGTGCTGCTCGAGAAGGTCAAGGCCGCCGAGCTCGACGTCGCCATTCTCGCGCTGCCGGTCGAGGAGCCCGGCCTGGTGGCCCAGGGCATCTATGACGAGTCCTTCCGCGCGCTGGTGCCGGTGGGGCATCCGTGGGTCAAGGCCCGCGCGGTCGATCCGGCCGAACTGCTCGACCAGCCGTTGCTGATGCTCGGGCGCGGCAACTGCTTCCGCGACCAGGTGCTCGACCTGTGCACGCGGGCCGGCGAGGGCGGGCCGCAGGTGCTGGAAGGCAGCTCGCTGGAAACCATTCGCCACATGGTCGCCTCCGGCGTCGGCATCACCGTCATGCCGGCGACGGCGGTGGACGACATTCCGCGCAACGATGCCCTGCTGCGCGTCAAGCCCTTCATCGAGCCGACGCCGACGCGCCGGGTCGGCATCGTCTGGCGCGCCAGCTTTCCGCGCCACCAGGCGATCGATCTGCTGCGGCGGGCGTTGCTGGACTGCAAGCTGCCCGGCACCCGGCCGCTGGCGCGACGATAGCGCGGCACTATCGACAGGGTAGAAAAATCCAATTTCCCTTTTCGGCCGCGGGCTTCTAAGCTGGTCCCGTCGTGGCGTCCGGCCCGGCCAGTCGCCAGCATGTCGATTCGTGCAACACGGCGTGCGGCTGTCAATGTTCGTTCAACAGGAGGCATGTCATGGAACTCAAAGGCTCGAAGACCGAGAAGCACCTGAAGGATGCGTTCGCCGGCGAATCGCAGGCCAACCGTCGCTATCTGTATTTCGCAAACAAGGCCGACGTCGAGGGTTATGCCGACGTTGCCGCGCTGTTCCGTTCCACCGCCGAAGGCGAGACGGGCCATGCCCACGGCCACCTCGAGTACCTCGAGAAGTGCGGTGATCCGGCCACCGGCCTGCCCTTCGGTTCCACCAGCGATAACCTGAAGGCCGCCGTCGCCGGTGAAACCCACGAATACACCGACATGTATCCGGGCATGGCCAAGGATGCGCGTTCCGAGGGTTTCGACGAAATCGCCGACTGGTTCGAGACGCTGGCCAAGGCCGAGCGCTCGCACGCCAACCGCTACCAGAAGGCCCTGAACGATCTGGGCTGATTCAGCGACACTCAGCCGCCGTGTCGCGGCGGCTGACTTTCACCCACGGAGAACAGCATGGCCGGTCCGCGAGAAGGCAATCTCGAAGCGCCCACCCGCCACCCGATCGACTGGCGGAACCCCGGGTTCTATAGTGAAGAAGCGCTTTTCCACGAGATGGAGCGCGTCTTCGACATCTGCCACGGCTGCCGCCGCTGCGTCAGCCTGTGCCAGTCGTTCCCGACGCTGTTCGACCTGGTCGACGCCTCCGAGACCATGGAGGTGGATGGCGTCAAGAAGTCCGACTACTGGCAGGTGGTCGACCACTGTTATCTGTGCGACCTCTGCTACATGACCAAGTGTCCCTATGTGCCGCCGCACGAATGGAACCTGGATTTCCCGCACCTGATGCTGCGCGCCAAGGCCGTGCATTACCAGAAGAGTTCGAAGCTGCGCGACGAGATTCTCACCAGCACCGACCTCATGGGCAAGTTCTGCGGCATTCCCGTGGTGGCGCAGACGGTGAACGCGGTGAACAAGATCGGCGTGGCCCGCAAGGCGCTCGAAGCTGTCGCCGGCATCCATGGCGAAGCCTGGCTGCCAGAGTATTCGCCGAAGTCGATGCGCAGCCGCTTCAAGCAGCTCGACCCCGCGACACCCGGCGAGCCCGCCGGCCGCACCAGGGGCAAGATCGCGCTGTTCGCCACCTGCTACATGAACCGCAACGAACCCGGCCCCGGCGAAGACCTGGTCGCCGTCTTCGAGCACAACGGCATTCCCGTCACCATCGCCGAAAAGGAGCGCTGCTGCGGCATGCCCAAGCTCGAGCTCGGCGACTTCGAATCGGTCAAGAAGGCCAAGGAAGCGAACATCCCGGTGCTGGCCAGGCTGGTCGATCAAGGCTGGGACCTGACCGCGCTGATTCCTTCCTGCGTGCTGATGTTCAAGCAGGAACTGCCGCTGATGTTCCCCGACGACCCGGAGGTGCTGAAGGTCAAGAACGCCTTCTTCGATCCCTTCGAGTACCTGATGCTGCGGCACAAGGAAGGCAAGCTGAAGACCGACTTCAAGGAAAGCCTGGGCAAGGTCGCGTACCACGCCGCCTGCCACCAGCGCGTGCAGAACATCGGCCCGAAGACGAAGGAATGCCTGTCGCTGGTGCCCGGCACCGAAGTCGACATCATCGAACGCTGCTCCGGCCACGACGGCACCTACGCCGTCAAGAAGGAGTTCCACCAGTACGCGATGAAGATCGTCAAGCCGGTGGTGAACCGTGTCAATCAGTCCGGGGCCGCGCATTACGGCTCCGATTGCGCCATGGCCGGCCACCACATCGCCCATGCGCGCAATGACGGCAGCGCGCCCGAACACCCGATCACCCTGATGAGGAAGGCCTACGGAGTCTGACGATGCTCAAGCACGAAGATCTTTTCAGCCTCGAACAGTACGCGCGCAACCGGCCCGAGTTCCGGGCAAAGGTCATGGCGCACAAGAAGAACCGCCTGGTCCAGCTCGGCGAGCATGCCACGCTGCACTTCGAGGATCGTCTGACCATGCAGTACCAGGTGCAGGAAATGCTGCGGCTCGAGCGCATGTTCGAACCGGAGCTGATCCAGGAGGAACTCGACGTCTACAACCCGCTGATCCCGGACGGCAGCAACTGGAAAGCGACCTTCATGATCGAGTATTCCGATCCGGAGGAACGCAAGGTCCAGCTGGCGAGACTGATCGGCATCGAAAAGGCCGCCTGGGTGCAGGTGGCCGATTTCGCGCGGGTGCACCCCATCGCCAACGAGGATCTCGACCGCGAAACCGAGGACAAGACATCGTCCGTGCATTTCCTGCGCTTCGAGCTGTCGCCGGAGATGATCGCCGCGCTCAAGTCCGGCGCCGCGCTGACCATGGGCATCGACCATCCGAACTACCAGGCCGCCGTCACCCCGGCCGATGCGGTGAAAGCCGCGCTGATCGCCGACTTCGCCTGATCGGCGGGGGATAGCCGCGGGCTATCCATGGGATTTCGACGATTGATTGGCCATTGGCGTGGCACGGGGATAGCATTTGAAGCGTCAACCACCCGAACGCAAGGAGAACACCATGGCCACCAAGAAGGCGCCCCGCATCGATATCGGCATCGGCGACAAGGACCGCGCCGCCATCGCCGCCGGCCTGTCGCGCTTCCTCGCCGACAGTTACACGCTCTACCTGATGACGCACAACTATCACTGGAACGTCACCGGGCCGATGTTCAACACCCTGCACCTGATGTTCATGGGCCAATACACCGAGCAATGGAACGCGCTCGACATGATCGCCGAGCGCATCCGTTCCCTCGGCCATCCGGCGCCCGGCACCTACAAGGAGTTCGTCAAGCTCGCCTCGATCAAGGAGTCGGAAGGCGTGCCGAAGGCGACCGACATGATCCGCAACCTCGTCGCCGCCCAGGAAGCGACGGCGCGCACCGCGCGCGGCTTGTTCCCGGTCGTCGACAAGGCCAACGACCAGCCGACCATGGACCTGCTGACCCAGCGGCTGGAAGTGCACGAAAAAACCGCGTGGATGCTCCGCAGTCTGCTGGAAGACTGACCGGCTTTGTGCTCCGACATCCAGCAGTTTTTCAGTGAAGGTCAAGTTGCGCGGCGGCGGCCGGAAAAGACCGCCGCCGCGCAGCCTGCCCGAGGAATGATCAGGCGGTCTTGACCGCCAGCCGGGTGGCGACGCCATCGCCGGCCTCGCTGCCCGCCGGCTCGGCGGTGAGCGACCGGATGTCGCCGGAAAGCTCGCCGCCTTCGTGCACCACGATCTTGCCGTAGCGGATCTTGCCGCTGACGCGGCCGGTCGAATGGATGACAATCTGCTCGCGCGCCGTCAGCTCGCCGCTGAAGCGACCGCGTATCTCGGCGACATCGATGGTCACCTTGCCGTCGAACGAGCCCTGGTCGGCGATCTGGATGAAGCGGCTGTCCATGGTCGCCTCGACGCGGCCTTCCACCAGCAGCGTGTCGCAATCCTGAATCTCGGCGCCCTTCAGCTTGACGCCGGGGCCGACCACCAGCCTGGCCACCGTCGTGGCCGGCTCGGTTACGGCAGCAACGGCCGGCCGGTTCTCGCCGGCCATCGCCACCGGCTCGGGGGTGCTCTTCGGCGGCGCCGAGGACGAAACGAGCGACGCGGCCGGTGACGAAGACGGCGACGACGCGGTCGACGAAGCGGTCGACGACGCGGCCGGCCCGCGCGGCCCGGCGAAGAAAGATCCCTTGTTGAGCATGATGCGGTTCTCCATGAATGCTTGGCTCCCTGGTTTCGGAGCCTAGCCCGCCCCCACCGCCGCGCCGCACTGTCGCCGCCACCAGACAGCAACGGAGATTGTTGTTGCAAACAAGAATAATTCTCGTGTAAGATGAGAATGGTTATCGTTCGTGAGAGCATGTCATGTCGCAATTCTCTTCCGGGGCGGCGGCGGCCAGGGTGCCGAAGGCGGCGCCCGATGTCCGCGAAGGCTCGCCGGCGCCGCGACCGCATGGTTGCCGGCTCGACAGCAGGATGCTGCTGGCCGGTGGCGTCGAGGTGGTGATCGACCATGGCGGCGAGACCTACCGGTTGCGGTTGACACGACAGAATCGACTGATCCTGACGAAATAGGGAGCGAGCAAGATGTACGTCTGCGTCTGCAATGCCGTCACCGATAGCGATATCGGCGGCGCCGTCGCCGAGGGTTGCGGCAGTCTGCAACAATTGCGCGAGCAGCTCGGCGTCGGCGCCTGTTGCGGTCGCTGCGCCGGTTGCGCGCGCGAGGTCCTGCGAAATGCCATGCAGGCCCGCGTTCCGCCCAACCATGTCGACATGGCATGCATGTCGGCCTGACCAGGAGATGTCCATGAAAGGCGACAAGAAGGTCATCCAGCTCTTGAACAAGTGTCTGGTCAACGAACTGACCGCCATCAACCAGTATTTCCTGCATGCGCGCATGTACAAGAACTGGGGTTTCCATGCGCTCGGCAAGCACGAGTACGACGAGTCGATCGAAGAGATGCACCATGCCGACAAGCTGATCGAGCGGGTGCTGTTCCTGGAGGGTTTGCCGAATCTGCAGGCGCTCAACAAGCTGCTGATCGGCGAAAACGTGCCGGAATGCCTGGACGGCGACCTCAGGCTCGAGCATGGCGCGCACGCCGATACCAAGGCCGCCATCACGCACTGCGAGAGCGTCGGCGACTACGTGTCGCGCGACATTCTGCAGGACATCCTCGACGACACCGAAGAGCACATCGACTATCTGGAAACCCAGCTCGAACTGATCGAGAAGGTCGGTGTGCAGAATTACCTGCAATCGCGGATGGGGAGCGATTCCGGGTCCTGACGTTTCGTCCCGCCGTGGCGCCCGCCGCCACGGAAAACCACATTCCAGCCAGCCAGCCGGCAGCAAGCGGCAAGCCAGCCAACATCAGCCAGGAATATTGGGAGGCTTGCCATGGATGTCCTGTACTCGATCGATCATCGGTCACCGGCCCACATCATCGCCGGTGCGCTGGCCCATTTGGCGCGACACATGGAAACCCGCTGCCTGCGCTCGGCCCGTCTCGCCGCCCTTCTGCTCGACCAGGTGGCCAACGATCCCGATGCCGACAGCCACTTGCGCGAACACGCGCGCGAGCTGGTCGATATCCTCGAGCGGGATTCCGAGCGGGCGGAAGTGACTCCGGAAATCATCCGGCGCGACGCGCGGCGGCGGAACGGACAGCC
>CAZRRI010000007.1:0-62563 GCA_964602565.1 uncultured Rhodocyclaceae bacterium
CACCAACTTCGGCGCCTTCGTCGACATCGGCGTGCACCAGGACGGCCTGGTGCACGTTTCCGCGCTGTCGGATAGGTTCGTCAAGGATCCGCACAGCGTCGTCAAGGCCGGCGATGTCGTCAAGGTGAAAGTGCTCGAGGTCGACATCGCACGCAAGCGCATCGCCCTCACCATGCGCCTCTCCGACGAGGCCGCGCCACGAACCGATCCCGCGAAAGTCAGCCGTGGCGGCACGCCACCGCCGAGGGATCCGCGCCCCACCGCGCGCCCCACCCAGCGCGCCCCGGAACCGGCGGGCGCCATGGCGGCCGCCTTCGCCAAACTGGGCAAACGCTAGTGGACGCAGTGCCGCCATGCGACGACATCGCCCGCCTGGCCGCGCTGGCGGACCGGCTGCGGCCGGCCGATGCCGGCGACGACGCGGCGGCCGAAGCCAACATCGCGGCCGAGACACTGCGCCTGCGCAGCCACCCCGCGGAAGCCGCGGAACTGGCGGCGGCCTTGCGCCGGCTGCTGATGCTGCCGCATCAGTCGGCGTTCTACGCCGAGACGGGCGTGCATTCGGCGCTCGGCTTCCTGCTCGAATTCAAGCAGCGCCTCGGCCAGCGGCTGTTGCCGCCGGCGCCCGATCCGGCCCGCCTGCGCGATGCCCTGGGCATGATCTTCCCGCACCAGGAAGATGCGCGATGGGTGGCCGGTGTCGCCGACGAGGCCTGGGTGGAACTGGCCCGCGCGCTGGGCCTGCACCAGGCGAGCCACCTCGACGCCGACGAGGTGCTGGCCAATCTTTACGAGGCGCTGCGCCTGCTCTCCTACCGTCTCGCCGGCACGGCGCTGGACCGCGAGCTGCTGCGCGCCGAGCCGGACCTGGAACGCCACGAATCGCCCTTCCTGGCGCAGAACGCCGCCCTGGCGCCGCTGCTGGTCGCGCCCGGCCACGCGCTGCCGCCGGACGAGGTGGGCCATGTCGACGTGCTGCTGGATCAATGCGACGAAGTACTGGAAAAAGTCCGGCGCAAGGCCGCGCAGAAAGGCATCAGCGTCCGTCTGACCTATCTGCTGGCGCGGCTGTCGCAGCTGATCGGCCGCATGCGCGAGCTGTTCGACCTCGCCGCCGGGGCCGACCGGCTGCCGCGCGCGGTGCGCCTGATGAAGACCCTGCTCGCCGCCGAGAAGCGGCGGCAGCGCCTGCTGCCCTTCGTCGGCGGCAACGTCGCGCTGCTGGCGCGTAACGTCACCGACCACGCCAGCCGCCACGGCGAGCATTACATCGCCGAGAACCGCGCCGACTGGTGGGCGATGGCGAAGAGCGCCGCCGGCGGCGGCATCGTCATCGCCTTCATGGCCCTGGCGAAGATCAAGCTCGCCGCCCTGCACCTGCCGCCGCTGACCGAGGGCATCGCCTTCGGCCTCAACTACGGCCTGGGCTTCGTGCTCATCCACCTGCTCGGTTTCACGGTCGCCACCAAGCAGCCGGCGATGACGGCGGCGGCGATCGCGGCCGGCGTCGAGGAAGCCCGCCCGCGCGAACTGGGGCGGCTGGCCGATCTGGTCCAGAACGTGTCGCGCACCCAGTTCATCGCCGTGCTCGGCAACGTCGGCCTGGCGCTGCCGGTCGCCTGGCTGATCGCGATGGCCGGCATCGCGCTCACCGGCGCCTCGCCGGCCTCGCCGGGAAAGGCGGCGCACCTGCTGCGGGAAGTGCATCCTTTCGCGAGCGGCTCGCTGTTCTTCGCCGCCGTCGCCGGCGTCGGCCTGTTCCTCTCCGGCCTGGTGTCCGGCTACTACGACAATCAGGCGCGCTACCACGGCCTGGCCGCGCGCATCGCCCACCAGCCCTGGCTGCGCCGCTTCGGCGCGGCACGCGCCATGCGTTTCGGCGACTACCTGGACGCCCACTACGGCGCCATCCTCGGCAACCTGTTCTTCGGGCTCTATCTCGGCCTGGCCGGCACCTTCGGCATCCTGACCGGCCTGCCGCTGGATATCCGCCACGTCGCCTTCTCCAGCGCCAACCTCGGCACCGCGCTGGCGACGCTGGACCGCAACGCGCTGGCCGAGACGCTGCCCTGGGCGGCCGCCGGCGTGGCCGCCATCGCGCTCATCAACCTCGCCGTCAGCTTCCTGCTCGCCCTCTACGTGGCCATGAAATCGCGCGGGCAGGGCTTTGCGCAAATGCTCGGGCTCGGCAAGGTGCTCGGCCGCCGGCTGCTGACGAACCCCTTGTCCTTCATGCTGCCGCCGCCGCGACCCCCCTGATATTCTGAATACATTCCGCATATATTCCGCATATTCGCTGGAGACCCGTACCCCATGACCTGCCACATCTACGGCATCAAGAACTGCGACACCATGAAGAAGGCCTTCGCCTGGTGCGAGGAACATGGCGTCGCCTACGAATTCCACGACTACAAGAAACTCGGCGTGCCGCGCGAGCGCCTCGTCGCCTGGTGCCAGACGGCGGGCTGGAAGACGCTGCTCAACACGCGCGGCCCGACCTTCCGCAAGCTCTCGCCCGAGCAGCAGGACATCACCACGCAGAGCAAGGCCGTGGCGACGATGATGGAGTTTCCGAGCTGCATCAAGCGGCCCGTGGTCGAAACCGAAGGCGGCCAGCTGCTGGTCGGCTTCGATCCCGCGCAGTTCGCCAGCTTCGTCAAATAGCGCCGGCCATGGACGCCGTCGAGCGATTCCTGTTCGAGGACCTCGACATCCGGGGCGCGCTGGTGCGGCTCGGCCCGGCATGGCGGCGCATGCATGCCGGCCGCTGCTATGCCGACGCGGCGCGCGACCTGCTCGGCGAGCTGACCGCCGTCACCGCCCTCATCGGCAGCAACCTGAAAACGCCCGGCCGCCTGACCTTCCACCTGCGCGGCCACGGCCCGGTGCGCCTGCTGGTGGTCGATTGCGACGAGCAGTTGCGCGTGCGCGGCCTGGCCAAGGCGCCGGAGGATCTGCGGCCGGCGCCGCTGTCCGAACTGTTCGGCGACGGCCAGCTGGCGCTCACGCTCGACACCAACGTCGCCCGGCAACCGTGGCAGAGCATCGTCCCGCTGGCCGGCGACAGCGTCGCCGCCGTCTTCGAGCATTACCTGATGCAGTCCGAACAGGCGCCCTCGCGGCTGTGGCTGATGGCCGACGCCGCCCATGCCTGCGGCCTGTTCCTGCAAAAGCTCCCCGATGCCGACAGGCGCGATCCCGACGGCTGGAACCGCGTGCGGCAACTGGCGGCGACGGTGACGCCGGCCGAGCTGACGCTGCCCGCCGAGGCGCTGCTGACGCGCCTCTTCCCGGAAGAAGACATCCGCCTGTTCGAGGCGCGCGGCGTGGCCTACCATTGCCCGCGCGACGAGGAAAAGGTGCTCGCCATGCTGCGTTCGCTCGGCCGCGAGGAGATCGAGGCGACGCTGGCCGAGCAGGGCGAGATCGTCATCAACGACGACATCTGCCGGCAGGAATACCGCTACGGCCCGGAACTGCTCGACCTGCTGTTCCCGCCGGCGCCGCCGACGCTGCATTGATGGAAATCCTCGTCAGCGAGGCGGCGGGCGTCCGCTACCTGCATTTCAGTTCCGACTGGATCCAGGGCGCCATGCGCATCGCCCGGCCATATGCGCTGGAACTCGAATACACCCGCGAGATGATGGCGGCCCTGCTGCTGCACCCCGAGCCATACTGGCCGCAGCGCGTGCTGCTGATCGGCCTGGGCGCCGCCTCGCTGATCCGCTTCCTGCACCGGCATCGGCCGGAGGCGAAGCTGACGGTGGTGGAAACCGAGCCCACGGTGGTCGCCACGGCGCGCCAGCATTTCAGGCTGCCCGACGAGGATGCCCGCCTGCGCATCGTCATCGGCGACGGCGCGGATTACATCGCCACCACGCGCAACCGCTACGACCTGATCCTGGTCGACGGCTTCGACGCCGAGGCGCGCACCGGCATGCTCGAGACCCTGCCCTTCTACGCCAACTGCCGGGCCCGCCTCTCGAACGACGGCCTGCTGGTCGCCAACCTGCTCAGCAAGCGCAAGGATTTCGAGCGCAGCGTCGAGCGTCTCGAACGGGCCTTCGACGGCCGCGCCCTGAGCTTTCCCTCCTGCGATTCGGGCAACGCCGTCGCCTTCGCCGCCACCGGCGATGCCGTCGATTTCCGCCTTTCCGAGTTGCGCGGCGCGGCGCGGCTCCTGAAGAAGGAGACCGGCCTCAACCTGCTGCCGACGGTGATGCGCCTCGAAGGCTGGCACCGCTGCGCCGGCGGCCGTCTGGTGCTTTAGCCCCACCCCTCCCCAGCCCTCCCCTCGCGGGGAGGGAGCCTCCTTCCTCGCTGCGCTCGCAGTCCCGGGGCAACGGCAAACAGCGCTTGTTGCGGATTGCGCCTCCGGCGCGTCCCGTCCGCGCTTGGGACTGCCCGGCGCGCGGACTACCGTACGGACAGAACGCGCTCGGTCAGCGCCACCCAGTAGGCGATGCCGGCGGGAATGATGTCGTCGTTGAAGTCGTAATGCGGGCTGTGCAGCATGCAGCCGCCCTCGCCCGGCCCGTTGCCCAGCCAGACGTAGCAGCCGGGCACGACCCGCGACAGATAGGCGAAATCCTCCGCGCCCATGCTCGGCTTGGCCGCGACGATCGCGCCGCCGGCTTGCCGCGCCGCCTCGCGGCACAGCGCCGCCGTTTCCGCGTCGTTGATGGTCGGCGGGTAGCCGCGATGGTATTGCACGGCGATCTCGACGCCATGCGCGTGTTCGACGCCATGACAGATGCGGCGCATGCCGGCTTCCAGCATGTCCTGGAGTTCGGGCCGGAAACTGCGCACGGTGCCGCCGAGCACGGCGGTCTCCGGCAGCACGTTGTCGGCGAAACCGGCGTGGAAGCGCGTGACGCTGACCACCGCCGCATCCTGCGGGTCGACGTTGCGGCTGACCAGCGATTGCAGCGCCTGCACCAGCGCCGCGCCCGCGAGCACGGTGTCGGTCGCCTGATGCGGCATGGCCGCGTGGCCGCCGCGCCCCTTGATGGTGATGTCGAAGCGGTCGGCGCCGGCCATCACCGGGCCGTCGGTGACGACGAACTGGCCGGCCGGCAGGCCGGGCCAGTTGTGCAGGCCGAACACCCTGTCCATCGGGAAGCGCTCGAACAGCCCTTCCTCGACCATGACCCTTCCGCCGCCCTCGTGTTCCTCGGCGGGCTGGAAGATCAGATGCACGGTGCCGTCGAACGCCCCCTCCGCGGCCCGCCGCGCCAGCACCTCGGCCGCGCCGAGCAGCATCGCCGTGTGGCCGTCGTGGCCGCAGGCATGCATGCGGCCCTCGTGCCGGGATCGATGCGGAAAACCATTGAGTTCGGCCAGCGGCAGCGCGTCCATGTCGGCGCGCAGGCCGATCGAGCGCCTGCCCGCGCCGGCGCGGATGCGAGCGACGACGCCGGTGCCCGCCAAGCCCCTGTGCGTCTCGATGCCCAGCCGCTCCAGATGGGCGACGACGATGTCCGAGGTTCGGCGCTCCTCGAAAGCCAGTTCGGGATGCGCGTGCAGGTCGCGGCGCAGGGCCGCGATGCGCTGGTGCAGATCCGTGGATGTGCTCATGACGGCGATGTTATCACCGTCGAAAGTCAGCCGCGGCGGCACGCCGCCGCGCCCGGACTACGCCGCCTTCAGCGACTCCAGCGCGCGATTGACGGCGCGGTCGAAGATGGGCTCGACCGGCACGATGCTGGCCTCGCCGCGCTCGATCTGCATCGCCAGCGCCGCCGGCGCGACCGACAGCGCGCGCGGCGACTGCGGGTTGGTGAACAACAGGATGCCGCGCTCGGGACTGACCCAGGACAGCCGGTAGCGAACCGGCCCCGACTCGCCCTTGAACTCCACCCAGTCGCCGCGCCGCAACTCGGCGACACGTTCCTGCGCCTCGCCATCCTCGACCTCGGCCGGCACGTCGTCGGCACCGACCAGCGAGATGCAATCGACCTGCGCCTCGTCGGTGGCGATGGTTTCGCTGACGATCTCCGGAACCGCCTGCGCCTTCGGCCAGAGCGTCGTCACCACCGGCGCGGCGCCGCGCAGGACGGCGGCATGAATGCTGAACAGGCAATCGAACAGGGCCAGGCGGCGCTCGGTGGTGACATGGATCTTGTCCAGTCCCATGTGGATGTTCTTGACCAGGGTCGGCAGCTTGCCGGCCAGCGCCTTGCGGCCTTGCGCATCCACCTGCGGCGCGGTGCTGGCGACCAGTTCGGCGGCGGTGGCGACCGCCAGGTCCCAAGCGGTGTCCTCGCCCTTCAGGTAGTGGCGCACCAGCAGGGCGCGCCATTCGTGCGCCAGCAGATCGGCGACCGCCGATGGCAGCGGCACCGACAGCCAGCGCGACAGGACCTCGTCGGCCGCCATGGCCGCCAGCTCGCGCCGCTCGCGCTCGGCCACCAGCGGCGCGGCGCGGACGGCACGGGCGTCGGCCTCGTCCTCCTGCACTTCGAGGAAGGCGTTCAACTCGTCGCACAAGGTTTCGAACAGGCTCGCGTCCTGGGCAAACCCGGACTGGAGCCGATCGACGATGTCGGCGACGCGGGCGTACAAGGGGTCGCCGTGGCCGACGTCGGGACCGCAGCGCGCCGCGGCGCGCGAAATCACGTCGAGCAGACGGCGCGCCGGATGCGCCTTGCTGGAGAAGAAGCTCTTGTCCAGCATCGCCACTTTCAGCACCGGGATCTGCAAGCGGGCGACCAGCGCCTTGATCGGGTCGGCGATGTCTTCGTCGTCGAAGATGAAGTCGAACAGCGTCGCGACGATGTCCACCGTCACCGCGTCGAGATGTCCCAGTTCCTGGCCGACGCCGCTGGCGCGGAATTCGCGCAGGATGCTGGTGGAAGGCACCATCGCCACGCCGGCGGGCACGGCATGCTGAAGGGCGTCGAGCTGGACGATGGCCCGCTCCATCGCCGCCGCCATGCTGGCGAAGGACACCGGCACGCTGCCGCCCAGCGGCACGCTGCCGCCCGCGGCGGCCACCGTCGGCCCGATCAGTTTCTGGAGCAGCGCAAACACGTCGCCGCTCGGCTCCGTCGACGCCTGGCGCGGCTTGCCGCCGGTCGGCTTGCCGTAGCTGCGGCGCAACTTCGAAAGCACGTTGCGGCCGACCAGGAAGGCATTGATGTCGTGAATGACCGGCGCGAAGGCGCCGCCGGCGAGCCGTTCGACATTGCGCAGCACTTCCAGGCGCAAGGCGCCGCTCATGCCGGCCTCCTTCAGGGAAGCCTGCATGGCCTCCGCCAGCATTTTCGCCACCTCGATCGAGTCGTCGTCGCGGCCGGCCAGGAAGGCCAGGCGGCGGCTCGCCGCGAACAGGCCTTCCTCGCAATCGCCGCCGATGCGCCCGACGACCGCCTTGACGGCGATGTCCTCGTCCATGTCGACGAGGTCGACCAGTTCCAGTTCGTCGAGGGCGCTGACCGGGCCCTTGACGCTCTTGCGAACCCCGTCGGCGATGGCGGCGTCGAACAGCTTCAGCCAGCCGGCGGCGAACAGGCCCTCCAGCCGGACCGCGTTCTCGCGCAGGAAGACCTGGCCGCCATAGCAGAAGGCACGCCGGTCGCTGCTCTCGGCGGCGGCGGCGCGCATCGCGAAATCGTCCTCCATGACGCTGAACAAGGCGCGCACCGCCTCGCGCAACTTCTGCGCGGACAGATCCCGGGCTTCGCGCAGTATGCGCACGCGATCACTGTCGCCGAGCGAACTCCGCGTGGTTTCCGGAAAACGAATCACGTTGTCGAGTGCCATCGTCTCCATCGCCAACCTCCTTGTCGCAATCCCTGCCGGGCAACCCGGCAGCCCAACAACCACCGCTGGCCTGAAACGCGGCCTGGGCGGAAACCGTTGGGCTGGATAGAGTGGAGGCGGCGCCTTTCAAAAGATACACAGCAAGCATAAACCATATTGCTGTCCGACGCGGCCTCGGCTAGCCTGGCGGTTCCGCTGCCTTGGCAATCCATCGGACCTTCGACGGATTACTTTAGACCGGTGACTTTGCGTCCCCACCTTTCGATGGGTTTGCCTTTTGCAGTTAGACCGAATGACGCTGTCCAGCCTATACCAATAATCTCAATAACGCAAGGCGGCGGTCATTTGCTCGAGTTCATCGCTGGATTGATCGAGTATCTCGGCCAACTGGCTCTCAGCGGCCGGAGGCAGCGGCAGGGGCGACACCCCGGCCGCCGGAGGCTGGAGCGGCGACAGAATCGGCGTCAGGCCGTTGGCCAGCCGCAGCACGTCGCCGAGGGTGCCCGGGGGGAACACCTGCGCTTCCTCCCGCCAAAGGGAAGCGACGGCTTCGAGCACTTCTTCCGGCACGGCCAGCGCCTCCAGCACCGCCCGCCCGACGGTGGCGTCGGCGGCGATCGCCTGCAAGGCCCCTTCCTCCAGGAACAGTTCCGGGTGCGAGTCGTTGCGCGACAGCAGATAGAAGCCATTGACCTCGTGCACCATGCCGGCAAACAGGGCGATCTCGGCGGCGCCGCGGACGAATCGGCCGGCCAGGATGTGCGACAGCGCGGCAACGTGCGCCGTGTGCTCCCAGAGCCGCGCCGCCAGGTCGCGGAACTTCGGCGAGCGCATGCCGCCCGCCATCTGCCGCATCACCACGGCGGTCGCCAGGGCGCGCAGCAGCCGGATGCCGACGCGGGTGACGGCCGTCCGGACATCGGCGACGCGGGCGCCGCTCCGGTTGAAGGCGATCGAGTTGGCCACCGCCACCACGCGCGCCGACAGCAGCGGTTCGGCCTGGATGATCTGGGCGGCCTTGGCCAGGTGCAGGTCGGGATCGTCGAGCGCCAGGCGGACTCGCAGGGCCACGTCGGCATGGGTGGGGAAACTGACCTCGCCGCGGCCGATCTCGGCCAGCACGACGTCGAGCAGACTCCGCCGCGCGTCATTCGTTCCGGTCACAGGCTGTCCTCCGGAATGGCCAGCACGCTGGCGCCGCCTCCCGCCACCACTTTCGCCAGGCCGCCCGCCGCGGGCAGGATATTGGCGGCGAAGAATTCGGCGCTGGCGATCTTGGTCGGATAAAACGGATCGGTGCTGCCCGAAGCCATGTGACGCCGCGCGGCCAGCGCCGAGCGCGCCATCATCCAGCCCGCCGAGACGATGCCCATGAGCTTGAGGAAAGGCACGGCGCCCGCCGCGACGGTCCGCGTGTCCGCCGCGTAACGGGTGACGACGTGGGTCGCCGCGCCTTCCAGCGCGGCTATGCCCTCGCCGAGCGCCTCGGCGATGCGCGACAACTGACTTTCGGCGGCCGCGGCGGCCTGGGTCTGGCGCATCATGCCGACCACGGCCTTGAGTGTCGCGCCGTTGTCGCGGGTCAGCTTGCGGCCGATCAGATCGTTGGCCTGGATGCCGGTGGTGCCCTCGTAGATGGTCGTGATGCGGGCGTCGCGCATGTGCTGGGCGGCGCCGGTCGCCTCGATGAAACCCACACCGCCATGCACCTGGACGCCCAGATAGGCGATCTCGTTGGCGGTTTCGGTCAGCCAGCCCTTGACCACCGGAATCATCAGGTCGACGAAAGCCTGGTTGCGCTGGCGCTGTTCGGCGTCCGGATGCCGGCCGGCCGCGTCGTGCGCCGCCGCCACCGAATAGGCCAGCGCGCGCATCGCCTCGGTCTGCGACCGCATGGTCATGAGCATGCGGCGCACGTCGGGGTGATGCACGATCGCCACCGGCGCCGGCGAGCCCTCGATGGCGCGCCCCTGGACCCGCTCGCGGGCATAGGCCAGCGCCTGCTGGTAGGCGCGCTCGGCCAGCGCCAGCCCCTCGACGCCGACGGCGTAGCGGGCGGCATTCATCATGACGAACATGTACTTGAGGCCCTCGTTGGCGCGGCCCACCAGCGTGCCGATCGCGCCGCCATGGTCGCCGAAGGCCATCACGCAGGTCGGGCTGGCGTGGATGCCCAGCTTGTGCTCGATGGAAACGCACCAGGCGTCGTTGCGCTCGCCAAGGCTGCCATCGGCATTGACCAGGAACTTGGGCACGACGAACAGGGAAATGCCCTTGACCCCCTCGGGCGCGTCCGGCAGCCGCGCCAGCACGAGATGGACGATGTTCTCGGCCATGTCGTGCTCGCCGTAGGTGATGAAGATCTTCTGGCCGAAGATCCTGTAGGTGCCGTCGGCCTGGGGCTCGGCGCGCGTGCGGATGGCGGCCAGGTCCGAACCGGCCTGCGGCTCGGTGAGGTTCATGGTGCCGGTCCACCGGCCCGAAATCATGTTGGGCAGGTAGGTCTGCTTCTGCGCGTCGGAACCCGACAGTTCGAGCGCCTCGATGGCGCCATTGGTCAGCAGCGGGCACAGCGAAAACGCCATGTTCGCCGACTTCCACATCTCCCGCACCGCCGCCGAGAGCAGGCGCGGCAGCCCCTGCCCGCCGTATGCCGGATGGCAATCGAAGGCATTCCAGCCGGCCTCGGCATACTGGACATAGGCCTCCTTGAAGCCGGGCGGCATGGTCACCTGCCGGTCGTGCCAGCGCGCGCCCGCCTGGTCGCCCGTGGCGTTGAGCGGCGCCAGCACCTCCGCGGCGAACTTGCCGGCCTCGTCGAGAATCGATTCGACCAGATCGGGCGTCACTTCCTCGCAGCCGGGCAGCGCGCGCACCTGGTCGAGGCCGGCCAACTCGTTCATGACGAACAGCATGTCCTTCACCGGCGCGGAGTAGTTGCTCATTTATGCCTTCCCCTATCGTTTGGAAAAGTAGCGCCGGTCGTCGAACGAGCCGACCCAATCGGGATAGTAGATCACCATCAGTGTGATGGCGGCGCCGTTGAGCCACGCCTCGGCGAAGCCCAGCAGCGCGTAGTACGACAGATAGTCGCTGACCAGCATATCGGCCGTGTACACGCCCGCCAGCCACAGCACCGATGACGCGAGCATGCCGGTGGAAACGACCGCGACGGCGGCGCCGAAGAAGGCGGCGCCGAAAATGTAGCAGAAGAAATTGGCCGGCAGATAGCGCTCGATCACCCGCAACAGGACATGCGCGGCCAGGCACGGAAAGACCGCCGTCACCAGGACATTGAGCGCGTAGGCTTCCCAGCCGGCGGCCCCGTTGAGCGTCACGGCCGCCATCACGACCGAGAGGCCGACGATGGCCAGCTGCCGCCCGAACATCAGCGTCAAGGCGGTGGCGCCGAGCAGATGGAGGTCGAGCCCCGGCTTGACGCCGGCCTTCATGCTCCAGATGAGCATCAGCACGACGATGGAGCCGAGCCAGACGTTGAGTTGCCGGGAGTCGGCCAGGCGCCGCCACGGCGCGGTGCGCCAGCACCACAGCCAGACCATGGCCAGAAGCGCGAGCGCCCCGAGAGACCAGCCGTGGCCGAACAGTCCCCCGGGGAAGTTCACACCCGCCGGTTCCGCTAGAGCGCCGCCACCAGTTCCGGCACGGCCTGGAAGAGATCGGCGACCAGGCCGTAATCGGCGACCTGGAAGATCGGCGCGTCCGGATCCTTGTTGATGGCGACGATGACCTTGCTGTCCTTCATTCCGGCCAGGTGCTGGATGGCGCCGGAAATGCCCACCGCGATGTAGAGCTGCGGCGCGACGATCTTGCCGGTCTGGCCCACCTGGTAGTCGTTGGAGACGAAGCCGGCATCCACCGCCGCGCGCGAGGCGCCCAGCGCCGCGCCCAGCTTGTCGGCCAGCGGTTCGAGCACCTTGTGGTAATTCTCGCCGGAGCCCATGCCGCGCCCGCCGGAAACGACGATCTTGGCCGCGGCCAGTTCCGGGCGGGCCGATTTGGTCAGCTCCCGCCCCATGAGCTTGGCGACACCGGCGTCCGGCGCCGCGTCGATGGCTTCGACCTTCGCGCCGCCCCCCTGCCCGGCGGCGTCGAAGGCGGTGGTGCGCACGGTGACGACCTTGACGGCGTCGCCGCTCCTGACCGTGGCCAGCGCATTGCCGGCGTAGATCGGCCGGACGAAGGTATCGGCATCCTCGATGGCGACGATCTCGGAGATCTGCGCGACATCCAGCAGCGCGGCGACGCGCGGCATGGTGTTCTTGCCCTGGCTGGTCGCGGCGGCGAGGATGTGCGTGTAGCCGGCCTTCTGGGCAACGATCAGGGCGGCGAGGTTCTCGGCGGTCTGGTCGGCGTAGTGGGCGGCATCGGCCACCTTGACCACGGCGACGCCCGCCAGTTGAGCCGCCGCCTGCGCGGCGCCGGCGCAGCCGCTGCCGGCCACCAGGACGTGAATCTCGCCCCCGAGCCGGGCGGCGGCGGTGACGGTGTTGAGGGTGGCGGCCTTGAGCGCCGCGTTGTCGTGTTCGGCAATGACGAGGACAGCCATCAGATCACCTTCGCTTCGTTCTTGAGTTTGTCGAGGAGTTGGGCGACGTCGGTCACCTTGACGCCGGCCTGGCGCTTCGCCGGTTCGACGACCTTGAGCGTCGTCAGGCGCGGCGCGACATCGACGCCCAGGTCGCCGGGCTTGACGGTGTCGAGCGGCTTCTTCTTCGCCTTCATGATGTTGGGCAGGGTGGCGTAACGCGGTTCGTTGAGGCGCAGGTCGGTGGTCACCACCGCCGGCAGCGTCAGCTCCAGCGTTTCCAGGCCGCCATCGACTTCCCGGGTGACGGTGGCCTTGCCGGCGGCGATGACGACCTTGGAGGCGAAGGTCGCCTGCGGCCAGCCGAGCAGCGCGGCGAGCATCTGGCCGGTCTGGTTGGAATCGTCGTCGATGGCCTGCTTGCCCAGGATGACGAGCTGCGGGCCTTCCTTGTCCACCAGCGCCTTGACCAGCTTGGCCACCGCCAGCGGCTGCACGTCGGCATCGGTCTCGGCCAGGATGGCGCGGTCGGCGCCGATCGCCAGCGCGGTGCGCAGCGTTTCCTGGCTGGCCGCCGTGCCGCAACTGATGGCGACGACTTCGCTGGCGATGCCGGCTTCCTTGAGCCGGACCGCCTCTTCGAGGGCGATTTCATCGAACGGGTTCATCGACATCTTGACGTTGGCGAGATCGACCCCCGTGCCGTCCGACTTCACCCGGACCTTGACGTTGTAATCAATCACGCGCTTGACGGGAACGAAAACTTTCAAGCGATACCTCCATCTCTCGGTAATGAATTGGCCGCGGCCAAAGCCGGGAAGTTTATCGCGTCCGCCCCCCGACCGAAACCCCCGGGGTCTAATCCCCGCGCCGGAGCGGCGTGCGGCCGGCCATGAAGGCGTCGATGCCGGTGACGGCATCCTCGCACATCATGTTGCACGCCATGGTCTCGGCCGCCAGCTGATAGGCCGCGTCGACGCCCATCTCGATCTGCCGGTAAAAGAGCTGCTTGCCCATGGCCACGGCGGCCGCCGACTTGCCGGCGATCGCCAAAGTCAGCCGTCGCACCTCGCCGTCCAGATCGGCCAGCGGCGCGACCCGATTGACGAGGCCGCGCCGGCAGGCTTCGGCGGCGTCGATGAACTCGCCGGTCAGCAGCATTTCCAGCGCCTGCTTGCGGCCCATGTTGCGCGACAGGGCGACCGCGGGCGTCGAACAGAACAGGCCGACGTTGATGCCCGAGACCGCGAAGCGCGCCACGTCCGCCGCCACGGCCAGGTCGCAGCTCGCCACGAGCTGGCAGCCGGCGGCGGTGGCGACGCCATGCACCCGCGCGATCACCGGCTGCGGCATGCGCGCGATGGTGCTCATCAGCCGGCCGCAGCGCCGGAACAGCTCGCGCATGTACTCGTGCGAATGATTGGCGCGCATCTCCTTGAGGTCGTGGCCGGCGCAGAACGCCTTGCCGGCGCCGGCGATCACCACCACGCGGATCGCGGCATCGGCGGCCAGTTCGTCGAGCGCGGCCTGCATCGCATCGATCAGCGCCTCCGACAGGGCATTGAACTGCCCGGGCCGGTTCAAGGTCAGGGTTGCGACATTCCCGTCGCGCGCAAGCAAAAGGACAGGTTCGGACATGTTGCCTCCTAAGGACAGCGTTCGCCACGCACCAGCCAGCCAGCCAAGTCCTCGGCCAGGGCCGACACCGCCTCCACCGCCGCCGCCACGCCGCCGCGGGCGTCGGCGGTCGGCGCCGGCCGCGCGATGAAGAAGTCGCGGCGGTCCGCGATGTCCGCGCCGGCCAGCAAGGTCGCCCGGCCGGCCAGCACCAGGGCGCTGCGTTCCGGGGCATCGAACACCTGGATGAACTCGTCGACCTCGACATCCAGGCGGCACCGGCCGCTCCCGCCGGCAAGGCGCCGCTCCAGCGCCTGGCCGATCAGTTCCGTCGGCGGCGCCGCCCAGCGGCTTTCGGCGAATTCGCGCCGGCGCGCCGGATCGCTGTAGCCCAGCCGGTACTGCATGGCGCTCCCGGCGAGCCAGGACGGCGCACCGACGACGACGGCGCCCACGTTCGCCGCCGGCGGGCCGGCGCGCACCGGCCCGAGATCGAAGCGGGCCGGGTCGGGCCGCCGCTCCGTCGGATTGGCGCATGCCGCGACCCACAGGGCGGCGAAGAGTGCGATCGACAGATTCCGCATGCGCTGCTCCTTCAAGGCCCGGGCGCGACGAAGCCGGCCTCGCCGGGGCCGGGCGCCGGCGCCTGGCGGCCGAACACCAGGGATTCCGGATGGCTGTCCAGGGTCTCGATCAGGCGCGACAGGCGCCGCGAATTGCCGGTCAGTTCATCCACCAGTTCCCCGACCCGCGGCAGCGTCCGGGCTTTCAGCTCCGAGCCGGTCTCGGCGGCCAGCCGGTCGAGACTGCCGGCCAGCCCGGACATCACCCGGACCGTCTCGCGCAGCTCGGCGACCAGCGGCGCCGTTTCGCGGCTGGTGCGCTCGACATGCGCCAGCGCCGCCGACAGCTTTTGCACATTCTCGGCCGACAGCAACTGGCGCAGCGAGGCCAGCGTCGCCGGCAGATCCTGCATGCTTCGATCGACGCCCGCGGTCAGCGTCTGGAGATTGTCGAGCGTGCGGGCGACGTTGCCGAGATTGTCCTCGCTCAGCAATTGCCCCAGCCTCAGCATCAACAGATTGGCCTGCGTCGCGATGTCGCCCGCCTGCGTGCCGAGGGTGTCGAGCAAGGTTGGCCGCAAAGTCAGCCGTGGCGGCTCGCCGCCGCTCGACGCCAGCGGTTGCGGATTGCTGCCGTCGTCCTCGATCTGCACGTAGGCGATGCCCGTCAGGCCCTGGGTGTTGAGCTTGGCCGTCGAGCCGGCGGTCAGCGGATAGCGGACGTCGAGGCTGATGCGCACCACGATCACGCGCGGGTCGCGTTCGTCGAGGTCGATGCTCTCGACGCGACCGGCGCGGATGCCGCGATAGCGCACCTGGGCGTGGGTGTTGAGGCCGGTGACGTTCTGCCGCGCTTCCAGCAGGTAGTGGCGGACATCGCGGGTCTTCTGGCCGAGCCACCAGACGGCGGCGGCCGTCGCCAGTCCGAGCAGGACGACGAACAGGCCGGCGATGAGCGCGTGCGCGCGATTTTCCATGGCCGTGACTTTACCGGAGGCCGGCATCGACGAGAATCCGCCGGCTGCGTTCCGAGCCGAAGAAATTCCCGATGAACGGATGATCGATGCCGATCACCTCGGCGATCGGGCCATAGCCGACGATGCGGCGCTCCGCGAGCACCGCCACCTGCGTCGCCAGGGCCACCAGCGTGTCGATGTCGTGCGTGACCAGCAGCACGGTCAGGCCGAGTTCCCGTTCGAGGGCGCGGATCAGCCCGACGAAACCGTCGGCGAGGTCCGGGTCGAGGCCGGCGGTGGGCTCGTCGAGCAGCAGCAGTTCGGGGTCGAGCGCCAGCGCGCGCGCCAGGGCGACGCGCTTGACCATGCCGCCGGACAGCTCGGACGGCATCAGCCAGGCGTGCCGCGGCAACATCTCGACCATGTCCAGCTTCAACATCACCAGGTCGCGTATGGTGGCCTCGTCCAGGCACTTCAACTCGCGCAGCTGAAACGCGATGTTGTCGAACACGGTCAACGCCGAAAACAGCGCGCCCTGCTGGAACAGCACGCCGAAGCGGCGCCGCAGGGCGCGTTCGCGGAGACGGCCGCCGCCGAACAGCGGCTCGCCGAACACGCGCACCTCGCCCGCGGCCGGCGCCAGCAGGCCGAGGATGGTCCGCAGCAGCGTGGTCTTGCCGCTGCCGGAACCGCCGACCAGGGCCACCAGTTCGCCCGCGGCGATGCTCAGGTCGAGATCGCGGTGCACCCACACGCGGCCGAAGCGCGTCGCCACGCCGCGCAAGTCGATGACCGGCGCGGCCTTCGTCATGACACGCCGATGCCGCGGGTGGCGACCGCGAACACCGCGTCCACCAGAATGACCACGGTGATCGCGGTGACCACCGACGCCGTCGTGTTGGCGGCCAGGCTTTCCGTGTTGGGCCGGGCGCGCAGGCCGAAATGGCAGGCCACCAGCGCCACCAGGATGCCGAAGACCACGCCCTTGGCCAGGCCGATCCACAGATTGGCCACCGGCACGGCCTTGGGCAGGCGGTCGAGGAACACGTGGTAGCCGACATCGATCTGCGCGGCGGCGGCCAGCATGCCGCCGGCCAGCGCCAGCACGTCCACCCACAGCACCAAGAGCGGCATGGCCACGGCCAGCGCGACCACCTTGGGCATCACCAGCCGCAGGCTGCCGGACACGCCCATGGTCGCCAGCGCGTCGATTTCCTCCGTCACCCGCATCACGCCGAGCTGCGCCGTCATCGCCGATCCCGAGCGCCCGGCCACCAGCAGCGCGGCCAGCACCGGCCCCAGTTCGCGGATGATGCCGAAGCCGAGGAGGTCGACGATGTAGAGATCGGCCCCCAGGCGCTGCAATTGCAGCGCCGAGAGGTAGGCCAGGACGATGCCGACCATCGCCCCCACCAGCGCAATGACCGGCATGGCGCGCACGCCGCTCTTGTAGATGTTGGCCGACACTTCCCGCCAGGGCATGTCGCCGGGATGCCGCGCCACGTGCAGCATGTCCAGCGCCACCCGGCCGATCAGCACCAGGAAATCCGTCAGGTGGTCGCCGAGATCCAGCGCCATCGTTCCGGCTTCGCGCAGCCAGCCCGGCGAACGGCGTCCCGCCATGGCTGACTTTCCGCCGATGCCGGTCGCGGCGATCCGCTCGAAGGCGCACCGGTGCTCGGCGCCCGCCTCCAGGATGCGCGGCAGGCGCTGCCCCCAGGCGCGCCACAGAATGATCATGCCGGCGCTGTCGAGCACCTCGACGCCGCGGCAATCCCATTCGGCGTCGCCGCCGATGGCCGTCAAGCGCGCCCTGAGTTCGCCGATGCGCGGCGTGATCGCCGCCAGCGTCCAGCGGCCGGCGAGCGTCACCCGCCGGACCCCGTCCTCGCCGGTCGTCACCTCGGCGCGGGGACGGTCCGCCTCGGCGGTCGCGTCGATCCCGGCGCGCACGCTCACGCCCGGCCCGCGGGGTGCTTGCGCCGCATCTTCAGCTCGATGCCGATGCCCGCCCACTGCCTGATCTCCTCGTCGATCGCGGCGGCGGTGAGCGGCGACGCGGCCAGCCAGTCCGCGTCGATCCTGAGCTGGAAGCCGGTCGCCAGCAGGCCGGCCTGCACGGGCGGCTCGGGCGCGTCGTCACGCGCGCGGTGCAGCAGCGCCGCCATGCGCAAGGCGAAGATCGGTATCCAGTCCCGCGCCTCGTCCAGCTCCGGCACGACCCGTTCGAGCTTGCCGCGATGCGCCAGCACCAGCCGCGCCAGCCGGGTCTGATCGCGCCGCGAGAATCCGGGCATGTCGGCGTTGGCGAGGATATAGGCGCTGTGCTTGTGATAGCTGGCATGCGCCAGCGAAACGCCGGTTTCGTGCAAGCGGGCCGCCCAGCTCATGGTCAGCACGTCCGGGTGGTCGGGGTCGTCCCGCGTTTCCGGCAGCAGTTGCCCGAGCAGGCGCATCGCCGTCCGCGCGACGCGGGCCGCCTGCTCGCCATCCACTTCATGGCGCCGCATGAACAGGCTGACCGTGGCCTCGCGCAAGTCCTCGTGGTGATACCTGCCGAGCAGGTCGTAGAGAACGCCGAGGCGCAGCGCGCCTTCCGAGAAGATCATCCGTTCGAGCCCGAATTCCTTGAACACCGCCGACATGATGGCCAGACCGCCCGGAAGCACCGGCACGCGGTCGGCGCGCAGCCCTTCCAGGCGCAGGCGGCCGGCGTCGCCGGCGCGCAGCAGCATGGCCGTCAGCTTGTCCAGGCCATCGGCGGTGATGCCTCCCGCCGACAAGCCGTTCATTTCCAGCAGGTCGACCAGCGCCTTGGCCGTGCCCGACGAACCGACGGCCTCTTCCCATCCCGTCTTCCGATAGGCATGGACGATAGTCTGTATCTCCTTGCGCGCCGCCAGCTCGGCCGCCTTCATCGACGCCTTGTCGACCCTGCCGCCGGGAAAATGGCGCAGGCTGAAACCGACGCAGCCCATGTACAGCGACTCGAGATGGCGCGGCGCGAAGTTGCGCCCGATGATGAACTCGGTCGAGCCGCCGCCGATGTCCACCACCAGCTGCTGGGAACGCAGATTGGGCAGGCTGTGCGCGACGCCGAGATAGATCAGGCGCGCTTCCTCTCGTCCCGAGATCACCTCGATGGGGATGCCCAGCGCCGTCTCGGCGCGCGACAGGAAGGACGCGGCGTTCTTCGCCACGCGCAGCGTGTTGGTGGCGACGGCGCGCACCGCGTCGGCGGGAAAGCCGCGCAGCCGCTCGCCGAAACGGGCCAGCGCCTCCACCCCGCGGGCCTGGGAAGGCTCGTCGAGAGCCCGTTGCGCATCGAGGCCCGCCGCCAGGCGCACCGGCTCCTTCAGGGAATCGAGGGAATAAATCTGATTGCCGATCACCCGGCCGACCTGGAGCCGGAAACTGTTGGAGCCGAGATCGACGGCGGCAATCAGGTCGTGGGGCACGGTAACGCGGCTTTCGGCTTGGAAAATTCGATATTAGCACCGGCCCCCGGCCACCCTGGCGCCGCCTTCCGAACCCGCTTCTCAGCCGCGCCGGACGTGTGTGACGCCCTCGACCTCGCCGACGCGGTCGAGCACGCGCTGCAGCTGTTCCGCGCTGCCGAGTTCGACGGTGAAGCCCATGCGGGCGGTACCGCCCTTCGACTGCGTCTTCACGGCCGTGACGTTGATCTTCTCCTTCGACAGCACGTCGGAGATGTCGCGCAGCAGACCCTGGCGGTCATGCGCCTCGACCATCAGGTCGGCGGCATAGATGCCGGTCTGCTTGCCGCCCCACTGGGCATCGATGACGCGCTCGGGATTCCTCGCCGCCATGTTGCGGAAGTTGGCGCAGTCGAGGCGGTGCACGGAAACGCCGCGCCCGCGCGTCACGAAGCCGGCGACGGCATCGGGCGGCACCGGCTTGCAGCAGCGGCCGAGCTGGGTCATCAGCTTGTCGAGGCCGACGACGAGGATGCGCCCGCCGTCGCCCTGCCCGTCCGCCTTGCTCTTGTGCGTGGCCAGCTCGGGTTCCGGCTCGGCGGCCGCCGCATCGCCGCGCAGCGCCACCTGGAAGGCGCGCGGCCCGAGTTCGCCGCGCGCCGCGGCAAGAAACATCTGGTCGGGGCTCTTGCAGCCCAGCTTGTGGGCCAGCTCGTCGAGGCTGGTCAGGCTCTGGCCGGCGCGTTGCAACTCCTTGGTGACCAGGGTGCGCCCCTGCGTCAGCATCTCGGCTTCCTGCCGCGCCGCGAACCAGGCCTTGAGCTTCTGCCGCGCCCGCGCCGAATGGAGAAATTCCGGCGACAACCAGTCGCGCGACGGCCCGCCCGACTTGGCCACCATGATTTCGACGTACTGGCCGTTGTCCAGCGGCGTGTTCAGCGGCACCAGATGGCCATCGACCTTGGCGCCGCGGCAGCGGTGGCCGATGTCGGTGTGGAGGCGATAGGCAAAATCGACCGGCGTGGCGCCCTTGGGCAGGTCGATGATCCTGCCCTGCGGCGTCAGCACGTAGATGGTGTCGTCGAGCGCGGCGCGCTTGAACTGCTCGACCCAGGCCGCCGAGTCGGTGATCTCGTCGCGCCAGGACAAGAGCTGGCGCAGCCAGGCGATCTTCTCGTCGTAGGCCGACTCTGCCTTTGCCGGCGCCCCGGCTTCCTTGTAGCGCCAGTGCGCCGCCACGCCCAGTTCCGCGTGCTGGTGCATTTCCTGCGTGCGTATCTGCACTTCCAGCGAACGGTCGTCGTCGGCGAGCACGGCGGTATGCAGCGAGCGGTAGTAGTTGCCCTTCGGATGCGAGATGTAGTCGTCGAATTCGCCGTGGATCGGCTGCCAGAGCGCGTGCACGATGCCCAGCGCCGTGTAGCAATCCTTCACCTCGTCGACGATGATGCGCAGCGCGCGCACGTCGTACACCTCGGCGAAGTCGAGATTCTTCTGGCGCATCTTGTTCCAGATGCTGTAGATGTGCTTGGGCCGGCCATGGACCTCGGCGCCGGCCACGCCGGCCTTCGCCAGCTCGGCCTTCAGCCGCGCGATGGCCTCGGCGATGAAGGTTTCGCGCTCGACGCGCTTTTCGTCGAGCTGCCTGGCGATGCGCTTGTAGGTGGCCGGTTCCAGGAAACGGAAGGAAAGGTCCTCGATTTCCCACTTCATTTGCCAGACGCCCAGGCGGTTGGCCAGCGGCGCGTAGATTTCCAGGCTCTCGCGCGCGAGATCGCGACGCTCCGGCGTATCGTGATCGGTCAGCCAGCGCAGCGTCTGCGCGCGCGAAGCCAGGCGCAGCATCACCACGCGGATGTCGGCCGCCATCGCCAGCAGCATCTTCCTCAAAATCTCGGCCTGCGCCTTGGCGTCGCCGGCCGCGCCGGTGCGGGCCGCCGCCTCGGTCAGCGGCCGCAATCCCTTGAGTCGATGCAGGCTGGTCACCAGATCGGCCACCGATTCGCCGAAGCGGGCCACCAGCTTCGCGCGGGCTTCCGGCAGATAGTCGGCGGCGGCGAACAGCAATGCCGCGAGACGCGAGTCGAGGTCGAGGTTGACCGCGGCCAGTTGCAGCGCCATGCCCGCCGCGTGCTGAAGCACGTCCTCGCCGGTGCCCAGCCTGCGGTCGGCATAGAGATCCGCCACCAGGTCGAGCGCCTCGTCCAGCGCCGTCCGCGCCCGCCCGGACAGCCCGGCGCCGAGGCGCGTCAGGATGTCGCCATCGACGCCGGCTTCGCTGAGGGCATGGACGACAGAGACCAACTCATGCCTCCATGGGGCTGCCCCAAGGAGGCATGCGCCCCCGGGTGGAGAACAGCGGACGAAGCGCGCGCGGGACGATCATCATCCCACCCACTTGCGCACGTTGCGGAACATCGTCATCCACGGCCCATCGTCTCCAAAGCGTTCACCGAAGCCGGGCGGATGCCAGCTCATCTGCACCGTGCGGAAGATGCGCTCGGGGTGCGGCATCATGATGGTGAAGCGGCCGTCGGGCGTCGTCACGCCGGCAACTCCCTCGGGCGAGCCGTTCGGGTTGAACGGGTAAGTCGTCGCGACCTGCCCGCGGTTGTCGATGTAGCGCAGCGCCACGGCTGACTTTTGCGGCTCGCCCGTGTAGACCGCGCGGCCTTCCCCATGGGAAACGATGACGGGCAGCTTCGAGCCGACCATGCCCCGCATGAAGATCGAGGGCGAATCGGGAATTTCGACCATCACGAAGCGCGCCTCGAACTGCTCGGAGCGGTTGCGGTAGAAGGTGGGCCAATCCTGCGCGCCGGGGATGATGGCGGCGAGGTGCGACATCATCTGGCAGCCGTTGCAGACGCCCAGCGCGAAGCTGTCGGGGCGCGCGAAGAAGGCCGCGAAGTCGTCGCGCAATCGCTCGTTGAAAAGAATCGACTTGGCCCAGCCCTGCCCCGCGCCGAGCACGTCGCCGTAGGAAAAGCCGCCGCAGGCGACGAAACCGCGAAAGTCAGCCATGGCGACACGCCGCGCATGCAGGTCGGTCATGTGCACATCGACGCACTCGAAGCCGGCGCGATCGAAGGCCGCGGCCATCTCCACCTCGCCGTTGACGCCCTGTTCCCGCAATATCGCCATGCGTGGGCGGCTGCCACCGATGCTGAAAGTCGCGGCCGGGTCGAACGTCAGTTGCATACTCAAGCCGGGGTTGTCGGCGTCGAGCAGCGCTTCGAATTCCTCGTCGGCGCAGGCCGCGTCGTCGCGCAGCCGGGCGATCGCGTGGCTCACCTCGCTCCAGGCGCGTTGCAGCTCGACGCGGCGTGCCGCGAAGACTGACTTTGCGTTGCGCCAGACGCGAATCTCGTCGGCGTCGTTGAGCGTTCCGATGATATGCGAACAGGCACCGAGGCCGGCGTCGCGCAGCGCCCGCATGACATCCGCGCGATCGCTTCGCCGAACCTGGATCACCGCGCCGAGTTCCTCGTTGAAGAGCGCGGCGACCATGCGGTCGCGCATGCGGCCATCGAGCAACTGCGGCGCGCGCTCGATGCCATCGACGTCGTTCATCAGCGGATCGAAGCACAGCGCGTCGAGGTTGAGCGATACGCCGAGGTGCGAGGCGAAGCTCATCTCGCAGACTGTGGCGAACAGGCCGCCGTCCGAGCGGTCGTGATAGGCGAGGATCTTCGGCCGCAGCGCCTGGATGGCGACGAAGAAGCGCTTGAGCAGATCGGCATCGGCATCCGGCGGCACATCGCCCGACTTGCCATGAACCTGCGCCAGCGCCGAGCCGCCGAGGCGGTTCCTGCCCTCGCCGAGGTCGATGAGGACGAGTTCGGTCTCGCCGACGTCCTTGTCGGCGCGCAGTTGCGGCGTCAGCGTGTTGCGCGCGTCGGCGCAGGGCGCGAAGGCCGTGACGATCAGCGACAGCGGCGCGATTACTTGCTTGATTTGCTTCTGCCCGCCGCCTTCCTCCCAGCGCGTCTTCATCGACAGCGAATCCTTGCCGACCGGAATCGAAACGCCGAGCCGCGGGCAAAACTCCAGGCCCACCGCCTTGACGGTGTCGAACAGCGCCGCGTCCTCGGTGCTTTGGCCGGCGGCCGTCATCCCATGGCCAGAGGCCGCCATCCAATTCGCTGAGAGCTTGACCTTGCCCAGCCCGGCAATGTCGGCCGCCGCGATGTTGGTAATCGCCTCGCCGACCGCCATGCGGCCCGAGGCCGGCGCATCGAGCAGCGCGAGCGGCGTGCGCTCGCCCATGGCGAAACACTCGCCGAGGAAGGTGTCGTAGCCCATGGTCGTCACGGCGACGTCGGCCACCGGCACCTGCCACGGGCCGACGAACTGGTCGCGCGCGGTCATGCCGCCGACGCTGCGGTCGCCGATGGTGATGAGGAAGCTCTTGCTCGCCACCGCCGGCAGGCGCATGACGCGGAAAGCCGCGTCCTTCAGATCGATGGCGCCGACGTCGAGCGCGGGCATGCTCACCCGCTTGCGCGTGGCGTTGCGGTGCATGCGCGGCGGCTTGCCGAGCAGCACTTCCATCGGCATGTCGACGGCCTTGTTATCGAAGTGGCTGTCCGTGACGACCAGCTGGCGCTCCGCCGTCGCCTCGCCGAGCACGGCGAACGGGCAGCGCTCGCGCTCGCACAGCGCCTTGAATTCTTCGAGCCGCCCGGGCGGAATCGCCAGCACGTAGCGCTCCTGCGCCTCGTTCGACCAGATCTCGCGCGGCGACATGCCCGGTTCCTCGTTGGGCACGTTGCGCAACTCGAAGCGCGCACCGCGCTTCGCATCGTTGGCCAATTCGGGCATCGCATTGGAAATGCCGCCCGCGCCGACATCGTGGATGGCGAGGATGGGATTGTTATCGCCCATCTGCCAGCACCTGTCGATGACTTCCTGCGCGCGCCGCTGCATCTCGGGGTTGCCGCGCTGCACGGAGGCGAAGTCGAGGTCGGCGGTGTTGGTGCCGGTCGCCATCGACGAAGCCGCGCCACCGCCCAGGCCGATCAGCATGCCCGGCCCGCCGAGCTGGATCAGCAGCGTGCCGGCGGGGAACTCGTGCTTGAAGCAGTGGCGGTCGGCGATGTTGCCGACGCCGCCGGCGATCATGATCGGCTTGTGGTAGCCACGCACTTCGCCGGCGAACTCCTGCTCGAAGGTGCGGAAGTAGCCGGCCAGGTTCGGCCGGCCGAATTCGTTGTTGAACGCCGCCGCGCCGATTGGTCCCTCGATCATGATGTCGAGCGCCGAGGCGATGCGGTCCGGCTTGCCGTAGCCCGATTCCCACGGCTGCGCATGGCCGGGAATATTCAGGTCGGAGACCGAAAAGCCGCACAGGCCGGCCTTGGGCTTGGAGCCGCGCCCCGTCGCCCCTTCGTCCCTGATTTCGCCGCCGGAGCCGGTCGCCGCGCCCGGGAAGGGCGAGATGGCGGTCGGGTGGTTGTGCGTCTCCACCTTGGCGAGGATGTGCGTGGTGTCCTCGACATAGCCATAAGTGCCGCCCGCGCCGGGCAGGAAGCGCCCGATCTTCGCGCCCTCGATCACCGAGGCGTTGTCGGAATAGGCGACCACCGTGCCTTCGGGATGCGCCTTGTGCGTCTCGCGGATCATGCCGAACAGCGAGAGCGGCTGGTCGACGCCATCCACGGTCCAGCTCGCGTTGAAGATCTTGTGGCGGCAGTGCTCGGAGTTGGCCTGCGCGAACATCATCAGCTCGACGTCGGTCGGATTGCGGCCGAGCCTGCCGAAATTCTCGACCAGATAGTCGATCTCGTCCTCGGAGAGCGCCAGCCCCAGCTCGCCGTTGGCCGCCAGCAAAGCCGCCCGGCCGCCGGCCAGGATGTCGACGGTGGTCAGCGGTTGCGGCGCGTAGTGATGGAACAGTTCATCGGCGGCGTCGATGGAGTCGAGCACCGACTCGGTCATGCGGTCGTGCAGGTGGCGTATCGCCACGGCTGACTTTGGCGTCCCCTGGACGTGATAAGCGATGCCGCGCTCGATGCGGCGGATACCGGCAAACCCGCAGTTGCGGGCGATGTCGGTCGCCTTCGACGACCACGGCGAAATCGTGCCCAGACGCGGCGTCACCAGGATGAATTCGCCGGCCGGCACGGGCGGCAGAGTCTCCGGCACGCCCAGCAAATCCCTCAGCCGCGCCAGTTCGTCGTCATGCAACTCGCCGTCGCACTCGACGAAATACCAGTGCTCGGCGACCAGCCGGGTGCCGGCGAGTTCCTGCAAGCGGGCGAGACGGGAAACGGAAAAGGCGGCGGTGCCGCGCAGCTTGAGAATTCTGGACATGACGGCCGGAGGGAGAAGGATTGCGGGCAAGAGAGCGGCTTCGAATTATACTCTGCACCCTTTCACGCCCTTCCCGGGCGGACCGTCCACGCCTTAGCCACCGCAACCGCCGACTTCGCCCACCGAACCGTCGCCATGAAACTGCTCTTCGACCTGTTCCCGATCATCCTTTTCTTCGCCGCCTACAAGCTGGCCGACATCTACGTCGCCACCGGCGTGGCCATCGCCGCCACGTTCGCGCAGATCGGCTGGGTGTGGTTCCGGCATCGGAAAGTCGACACCATGCTCTGGGTCAGCCTCGGGCTGATCGTCGTGCTCGGCGGCATGACGCTGCTGCTGCGCGACGAAACCTTCGTCAAATGGAAACCGACGCTGCTGTACTGGGTATTCGCCACGGTCCTGCTCGGCTCGGCGACCCTGTTCGGCAAGAACCTGATCCGCACGATGATGGCGGCGGCGCAGATCGACGCGCCCGACCATGTCTGGAGCAAGCTCAACCTCGCCTGGGTAATGTTCTTCGTCGCCATGGGCGCGGCCAATCTCTACGTCGCCCAGAACTTTTCCACCGACACCTGGGTCAATTTCAAGCTGTTCGGCAGCATGGGCCTGATGCTGATATTCGTTCTCGCCCAGGGATTCTGGCTTTCCCGATACATGCCCGACGAGCAGAGCAAGGAGAAAACCTGATGCTGTACATGATCCTCGGCCAGGACGCGCCCGATTCGCTGGAGCGCCGGCTCGCGGCGCGGCCGGCCCACCTCGAGCGGCTGAACACGCTCAAGGCCGAAGGCCGGCTGACGCTGGCCGGCCCCTGCCCCGCCATCGATGCGCCGGATCCCGGCCCCGCCGGCTTCTCCGGCAGCCTGATCGTCGCCGAATTCCCGTCGCTCGCCGATGCCCGCGCCTGGGCCGACGCCGACCCCTATGTCGCCGCCGGCGTCTTTGCCGGGATCACCGTCAAACCCTTCAGAAAGGTCTTGCCATGAGCACCGTTGCCGCCATCAAGGACAGACTCGCCACGCTGCAACCCACCCGCCTCGACGTCATCGACGACAGCGCCCAGCACGCCGGACACGCCGGCGCCCGCGACGGCGGCGGCCATTACCGCGTCCTCATCGTTTCGGAGCGCTTCGCCGGACTGGCGACCATGGCGCGACACCGGCTGGTGTATGATGCGCTCGGCCCGTTGATGAACGGCGCGATACACGCCCTCAGCATCACGGCGCGGGCACCGGCCGAATGAATCCGCCCGTCAGGAACCAGCCCGTTAGTAACGCCAATTCCCTTTCTTTACCGACTAGTCAAGCCTAAGGAACCATCGATGAATCGCTCCATGCGCAGCACGCTGCTCACCGCTTCCCTCGCCGTGATGTTCCCCACCGTCGCCATGGCGGCGCCGCCGGCCAAGGAAACCGCCAAGACCGTGGCCACGGTGAATGGCAAGGCGATTCCGCAGAATCGCGCCGACGTATTGCTCGCCTCGCAGTTCGCCCAGGGGCAGGCGGACAATCCCAAGCTCCGCGAAGCCGTCAAGGAAGACCTGGTGCGTCGCGAGCTGCTCGCGCAGGAAGCGGAAAAGAAGGGCTTCGAAAAGAAGGCCGAAGTGCAGGCGCAGATGGCCATGGCCCGCCAGCAGGTGCTGATCGCTGCCTACCTCGAGGACTACATCAAGGCGCACCCCATCACCGACGACATGATCGCCAAGGAATACGAGGCGATCCGCAAGTCGCTCGGCGACCACGAGTACAAGGTCCGCCATATCCTGGTCGAGAACGAAGCCGACGCCAAGACCATCATCGACAAGCTGAAGAAGGGCGAGCGCTTCGAGGACCTGGCCAAGCAGTCGAAGGACCCCGGTTCCAAGGATAACGGCGGCGACCTTGGCTGGGGCAACCCGGCGGGCTACGTCAAACCGTTCTCCGAGGCCATGATCAAGCTGCAGAAGGGCAAATTCACCGATGCGCCGGTCAAGAGCGACTTCGGCTGGCACGTCATCCAGCTCGACGACATCCGCGACCTGAAGGGCCCCGAACTGGAGCAGGTCAAGCCGCAGCTGATGCAGCGCATGCAGCAGCAGATGATCCAGAAGCATGTGCTCGACCTGCGCGCCAAGGCCAAGGTCGACTAATCGGAAAAGAGGCTGACGAAACGGGGGCCGAGGCCCCCGTTTTTCATTGCGCCGCGATGCCTGCCCGGTTCCCTCCCCAAGTGCTGCTGGTCCTCGCCAGTCTCTTCTGGGCCGGCAACTGGGTGGTCGGCCGCGGCATGCGCGGCGACCTTCCGCCGCTGGCCCTCTCGTTCTGGCGCTGGACGATCGCGCTGATGTTCATCCTGCCGCTGGCGCGACCGCACCTGCGCCGCGACTGGAAGACGCTGACCGGCAACTGGCGCTGGCTGGCGCTGTTCGGCTTCCTCGGCACGGCGACCTACAACGCGCTCTCCTATGTCGGCCTGCAATACACGACCGCCACCAACGGCCTGATCCTCAACTCGTTCGTGCCGGTCGCCATCGTCGTACTCGGCTGGGCTTTCATGGGCAAACGCCTGCAAGCCGTCGAACTGCTGGGCGTCGCCATTTCCCTGCTCGGGGTGCTGGCCATCGCCGCCCGCGGCGATCCGCGAACACTGACTTTGCTGGAATTCAACATCGGCGACGCCTGGATCATGGCCTCGGTCGTGGCCTGGGCGATCTACACGCTGCTGCTGCCACATCGTCCGAATGTTCATCCGTTCAGTTTTCTCGCCGGCATCACCGTCTTCGGCCTGCTCGAACTGTTGCCCGCCTACGGATGGGAAATCGCTTCCGGCCGCCGGATCAACCTCGACTGGATGACGCTCGCCGCCATCGCCTACACCGGCGTGTTCGCCGCCTTTCTCGGCTTCGTATTCTGGAACCGGGGCGTCGCGGAAGTCGGCCCGGCCAGGGCGGGTCTGTATTACCACCTGCTGCCGGTGTTCGGCATCGCGCTTTCCATCCTCTTCCTCGCGGAGCAGCCGCAGGTCTATCACGCGCTCGGCGTCGCCCTCATCTTCACCGGCATCGGGCTGAACAGCGGGAGGCCGCGATGATCCGCGCCATCAGGGAATGGCGGCGCCAGCGTGCCCTCGACCGCATCCGGGTCAGCGAGGCGCAGTGGCTGGCGGCCGAGGCCGAGCTGCCCTGCCTGGACCACCTGGACGCCAACGACCGCCTGCGCCTGCGGACCATGGCCCGGGAATTCATCGCCGGGAAGGAATGGACCAGCGCCGGCGATTTGCGCCTGACGCCCGCCATTCAGCTTTCGATCGCCTTGCAGGCCTGCCTGCCGGTGCTGAACCTGGGCCTCGACCGTTATCGCGGCTGGGTCGGCATCGTCGTCTATCCGGGTGACTTCGTCATTCCACGCAGCATCGTCGACGAGGATGGCGTGGTGCATGAATATGACGATCCGGTGCTCGGCGAAGCCTGGGAAGGCGGTCCGGTGCTGGTCTCGTGGTTCGAGGACAGCGACGAAACCGGCGATGTCAATGTCGTCATCCACGAGTTCGCGCACAAGCTCGACATGGAAAATGGCGCCGTCGACGGCGTCCCGCGCCTCCCGGACGACATGACGCGCGGCGCGTGGATCGATGCCTTCGCCAGCGCCTTCGATGACTTTCAGCGCCGCGTCGACGCGGGCGAAGACACCCTGCTCGATCCCTATGCCGCCACCGACGCCGCCGAGTTCTTCGCGGTGACGAGCGAGGCTTTCTTCCAGACGCCGCACCTGCTGCGCGACGACTATCCGGCGGTCTACGAGCAACTGAGGCGCTTCTACCGCCAGGAACCGCTCTAGCGCGGCAACACCGCCAGCAGGTCGGCCATCGACTGCTCGATCGCGCGCCCGGACGTGTCCACCGAAGCGTCGGCCTTGACGTACATCGCCTCGCGGCCGGCGAGAATGCGCTCCAGATCCTTCATGGCCTCCCGGTTGTCGCTCATCGGCCGCTGATCACCCTGGGCGACGACCCGCGCCATGTGCTCCTGCGGCGAGGCCTTCAGCCAGATGGTGTAGCAGGCGGTCAGCAGTTCGTCGAACGTGCTCGGCTCGGAAACGATGCTGCCGCCAGGAATCAGGACGAAACGTTCATGCGTCTCGATCACGGCCTGCAAGGCGCGCCGTTCGTAACGGCGATACGCCCCCTGCCCGTAGAGGGAGAAAATCTCCGGCAGCGTCATGCCGGCCTGCTCCTCGATGGCCCGCGCCAGCTCGATGAAGGGAACGTCCAGCCGCGCGGCAAGGCGGGTGCCCAGGGTCGTCTTGCCCGCGCCACGCAGTCCGATCAGCGCGATGCGGCCGCGCTTGCCCTGTGTCTCGAAACTCGACAACAGCAGCTCGCGCGCCTCGGTCAGCTTGCCCGGCGACAGGCGGCTCAGGTATTGGATCAGCAGCGTCAACTCCGGCGCCTGCTCCGGGCCGACGCGAATGAGATCCTCCAGCGGCATGCCCATCGCCTGCGCGACCTGACGCAGCCTGAGAACCGAGATGTTGCCCTGGCCCCCTTCCAACTGGGCCAGGTAGCGCTCCGAAACACCGGAGTCGCGCGCCAGAATCTTGCGTGTCATGCCCCGCCGCGCCCGCAAGTCGCGAATCCGGTCGCCCAGCATGGCGAGATAGCGGTCGTCGCCGACATCGGCGTGCATGGAAGCCTTGGCGCTGCGATCGTTCATCGAAGTGGGCGACGGAAGCAATGACGCCGGATCATAAGCCAGATGCCGCGCGATAACGCGCCGCCTCGTCGCACAGCCAGGTCCTGAACGACTGGAAGCCAAGCGTCTCGGACTTGTGTTCCGGGTAGATGAGGTAGTACGCCTTCTCGCTGCGGCAGCTCCGGTCGCACGCCACCACCAGTTTGCCGCTGGCCAGTTCGTCCTCGATCAGCATTTCCGGAATCAGCGCGACGCCCATGCCCTGAATGGCGGCTTCCGCCAGCATCGAGAACAACTCGAAACGCGGTCCCGACATGTCGCGGGCGACCTCCATGCCCTGCGCCGTGAACCACTGCCGCCATGCGTAGGGCCGCGTCGACTGTTGCAGCAGCGGCATCTCCGCCATGACGCCCGGATCGATGGCCGGCCGCGAAGCCAGCATGCCGGGGCTGCATACGGGAACCGGCTGCTCCCACATCAGGAAACATGCCTGCGTACCCGGCCAGCCGGCATCGCCGAAATGGATCGCCGCGTCGAACCCGGTTTCGTCGAAAAGAAATGGCCGCGTGCGGGTCTCGAAATTCACCTGGACACCGGCATGCCGCGCCAGAAAGCCGCCCAGGCGAGGCAGCAGCCACTTCGTCGCGAAAGTCGGAACGACGGCGAGATCGATGGTCAAACCGCCCCCTTGATGGGCCATGATGGCCAAGGTATCGCGTTCCACCGCGTCGAGTTGCTTGGCCACCTGCCGGCTGTACAAGATGCCGGCCTCGGTGAGCCTGACGCCCTGGCGCGTGCGCCGGAAAAGCTTGACGCGCAGAAAGTCCTCGAGCCCGGCGATCTGCCTGCATACCGCGCTTTGCGAAAGCGATAGCTCGCTGGCCGCCTTGGTGAAGCTCTCGTGGCGGGCCGCGGTCGTAAATGCGACCAGGGCGAAAGTGCCGGGGATTTTCCTTCGCATTCGTTAATTGTGCGCTTATTGCATAACAGAATGCAAATTTGTCGTTTGCCTGCCCCGGATCCGCTGCATAGCATCGCCCACTTTCAATCACCTGAAACAGGGACGATCATGAGCACGAAGCACGCCCATTTCGACTGGCGGGACCCCTTGAACCTCGATTCGCAACTGACCGGGGACGAGCGCATGGTCCGCGACACGGCCGCGGATTACGCCCGCAACCGCCTCGCTCCGCAAATCGTCGAAGCCTTTAGGCACGAGCGGACAGACCGAAGCATCTTCGCCGAGATGGGGGCTCTGGGCCTGCTCGGCCCGACGATTCCCGAGGAATACGGCGGAGCAGGACTGCATTATGTTTCATACGGCCTTATTGCCCATGAGATCGAGAAGGTCGATTCGGGCTATCGCTCGATGATGAGCGTCCAGTCCTCGCTGGTGATGGTTCCGATCAACGAGTTCGGCAGCGAAGCGCAAAAGCGCCAGTACCTGCCCAGACTCGCCACCGGCGAATGGATTGGCTGCTTCGGCCTGACCGAACCGAACCATGGATCCGACCCGGGCTCGATGGTCACGCGCGCGCGCAAGACCGACGGCGGCTACCTGCTGTCCGGCGCGAAGATGTGGATCACCAATGCGCCGATCGCCGACGTGTTCATCGTGTGGGCCAAGACCGAGGATGGCGCCATTCGCGGCTTCATACTCGAAAAAGGCTGGCAAGGGCTGTCCGCGCCGGTCATTCATGGCAAGGTCGGCCTGCGCGCATCGATCACCGGCGAAATCGTCATGGACGAGGTGTTCGTTCCGGAGGACAAGCTGCTGCCGAACGTCCGCGGCCTCAAGGGCCCGTTCACCTGCCTGAATTCGGCGCGCTACGGCATCGCCTGGGGCGCCCTGGGCGCAGCGCAGTCCTGCTACGAAACCGCGCGCCAGTATGTCATCGACCGCAGGCAGTTCGGCCGTCCGTTGGCCGCCAACCAGTTGATCCAGAAGAAACTCGCCGACATGGCGACGGACATCGCGCTCGGTCTTCAGGGCTGCCTGCGACTTGGCCGGATGAAGGAACAGGGCGTGGCGCCGGTCGAGGCCACCTCGATCATGAAGCGCAATTCCTGCGGCAAGGCGCTCGACATCGCGCGCGCGGCGCGCGACATGCTCGGCGGCAACGGCATTTCCGACGAATTCGGCGTCGCCCGTCACATGGTGAATCTGGAGGTCGTCAATACCTACGAAGGAACGCACGACATCCACGCCTTGATCCTCGGCCGGGCCATTACCGACATCCCGGCTTTCGGCGCTTAGACGCAGCCCCAAGCGCCCGGAAAATAATCGCAACCAGTTGACCCAGATCAAATGATTCCATGCTCGCTTCGCTAGCATGCACTATACTTCATCTCATGCAATATGCTGTATCGAATGCGTAGCAGTTCAACCCCGGTGTTCGAAATATCCACGGAGGAGGCAACCTGCCAATGAGTGACCAGTTGTTTGACCAATTCAAGACCTGGTACGAAAAGCGACACGATTACGCCCGCGCCTGGAAGCAGCGGACTGGCGGTCAGGTGGTGGCGACGATGTGTACCTACACGCCCGAGGAACTGCTGATCGCGGCCGGCATGCTGCCGGTCCGGGTCCTCGGCGCCCACGAGCCACAAAATGTGTCAGAACCGCACATCTTCGGCATGTTCTGCCCGTTCTGCCGGGATTCGCTGGCGCAGGGCCTGCTCGGCCGTTTCGACTATTGCGAAGGCGTGACCCTTACCCAGTCCTGCATACAGTACCGCCAGGCCTTCGGTTCCTGGCGCATGCACGTGCCCACCGTGCAATGGGACTACTACTGCCCCATGCCCAACGACGTGCAAAGCCAGCACGCACGCAAGGCGCACACGAGCGAAGTGCAGCGCTTCCGCGAGTTCCTCGAACAACTCACCGGACAGAAGCTCACCGACGACAAGCTCGATGCCGCAATCGCCCTGGTCGACGAAAACCGCCGCCTGCTGCGCCAGATCTACGATTACCGCAAGGAAGCCAACCCGAAGGTGACCGGCACCGAAGCCGTGTACGCGGCGCTGACCGCGCAGTTCGTCGACAAGGCCGAGCACAATGCCGCGATGAAGGCGGTGCTGGCCGCGCTGCCCGACCGCAAGATGGATCGCGACGAAGGCATCCGCTTCATGACCATCGGCTCCGAGAACGACGACATCGCCTTCATGAACATGGTCGAGTCGGTCGGTTCCACCATCGTCATCGACGACCAGTGCTCGGGTACCCGCTACTTCTGGAACGAGTCCAAGCCCAATGGCAACCCGGTAAAGACCATCGCCGAACGCTACTGCGACCGCCCGGCCTGCCCGACCAAGGACTATCCGACCCACACACGCTTCGACCATGTGCTGGGCCTGGCCAAGGAATACAACGCCCGTGCGGCGATCTTCCTGCAGCAGAAGTTCTGCGATCCGCACGAAGGCGATTATCCGGACCTCAAGCGTCACCTCGAATCCAACGGCATTCCGACCCTGTTCCTCGAATTCGACATCACCAATCCCATCGGCCCCTTCCGCATCCGCATCGAGGCTTTCCTCGAAACGCTGCGCGAGGACGACCTGTTCTAAGGGAGGAGACAAACTCATGACCACAGCCGATCTGTATCCCACCGAACCCCTCAAGCTCTGGGGCAAGGCCAAGCAGCTGCGCGAACAGTATTACCAGAACTATGCCAGCGCCCACGAGCGCGGCGGCCTGCGCTGGTCGGGTTCCGCCTGGGCGCTCGACGCGATCCCCACCGCATTCGGCGATGATGTCTATTCGCTGACGGGCGAACCCTACGCGGCGAGCGTTTCGCACGATCGCAAGTTCGCCAAGGAGTGCATGGATTCGGCCGAGGCCTATGGCTTCGCCCGCGACCTGTGCTCCTACATGCGCATCTACTGGGGCGGCATGCACCTGGACAAGTACGCCTTCGGCGGCAAGTTTCCGAAGCCCGACTTCATTTTCCAGACCCAGATCTGCTGCTCGCACTCCAAGTGGTACCAGCACGTCGCCCAGGTGGAGAAAGTGCCGCAGTTCTACCTCGACGTCGGCGTCGGGCCTTTCAAGGAGCTGACCACGGATCGCGTCGAATACGTGGCCAACCAACTGCACGATGGCATTGCCTTCATCGAGAAGGCCACCGGCCGCAAGTGCGACGACGAGCGCCTGATCCGCGCCATCAGGAACGAAATGCGCTCGACCAGCCGCTGGGCCGACATCTGCGCCCTGAACAAGGCCAAGCCGGCACCGCTGGACGAGAAGACGATGTACTCCCTGTACGTGCTCGCCACGCTGCACAAATCCTCGCAATGGTGCGCGGATTTCTATGACGAGCTCTACGAAGAGGTGAAGGATCGCGTTGCCCGCGGCATCGCCGCCGTGCCCAACGAACGCTGCCGGCTGATGTCCGACACCCAGCCGCCCTGGGCTTTCCTGAAGATATTCCGCTACCTGGAAACCTACGGCGCCATCTCGATCGGCTCGCTGTACACCTTCGGTCTCGAAGGCATCTGGGAGGAGAAACCGGACGGCAGCTGGGGCGGCCGCACCCTGCCCTGGGAAAAGGGCATCGAGATGAAGGACCGCGACACGGCGCTCAGGCTGTATGCCGACTGGAACCTGTCCAAGCCGCAGTGGCAGCATTTCTACAACCCGCAATTGAAGACCGAGATGATGCTGCGGATCGTCAAGGAGTGGGGGGTCGATGGCGTCATGCTGCACCTCAACCGCGGTTGCGAGGGCCTCTCGCTCGGCATCATGGAAAACCGCCTGGGCATCGCCAAGGCCGGCGTGCCGATCATGACCTTCGAGGGCAACATGGGTGACGAGCGCGAGTTCGACGAAGTGCGCACCCAGGCCCGCGTCGACGCCTTCATGGAACAACTGGGTCTTCGCAAGAAGGCCGCCTGAGCAAAGGAGACTGCCACGATGATTACCGCAGGAATCGACATGGGGTCGCGCACGGTCAAGGTCGTGCTGATCGACACCGCCGCCGCCGGCGCTCCCAGCGTCAAGAAGACCCACCTCATCTTCCCCGGCGACCTCGACGGCGATGCGGCCGCCGACAAGGCTTATGACGAGGCGCTGAACTCGGCCGGACTCAAGCGCGACGACGTGTCATCGGTGTTCGCCACGGGCGCCGGCCGGGTCATGGTGAACTTCGCCAAGGAAAGGGTCACGGAAATGTCGGCCGGCGCCAAGGGGGTTTCCTACTTCTATCCGACCGCCCGCACCATCGTCGATGTCGGCGCCGAGGAAGGCCGCGGCATCAAGACCGACGGTACCGGCAAGGCGGTGGATTTCGCCGGCAACGAGAAATGCGCCGCCGGTGCCGGCTCCTTCGCCGAGGCCATGAGCCGCGCATTGCAGCTCACGCTCAAGGAATTCGGCGACGCCAGCCTGCGCTCCGACAAGACCATTCCGATGAACGCCCAATGCACGGTGTTCGCCGAGTCGGAGGTCGTCTCGCTGATCCATTCCTCGACGCCCAAGGAGGACATCGCCAAGGCGGTGCTCGACGCCGTGGCCAGCCGGGTCTGCGCCATGGTGCGCCGCGTCGGCATCGACAAGGACGTGGTGCTGATCGGCGGCATGGTGCACAACGCCGGTTTCGTGCAATCGCTGAAGACCGCCATGGACATCGACGAGATCAAGCTGCCCGAATTCCCCGAATACGTGGCCGCCCTGGGCTGCGCCCTGCTGGCCGCCGAAGCCAAGCACTGATCACAGGAGAACGTTACAGATGAGCGAACAACTCAACAGCGGCGACAAGAAGCCCGAGTTCTGGCGCTGGCAGGAGACCTGCTGGGTCGACGAAACCAAGGACTGGCGCTCGGCCAAGGCCGTCACCGTCGGCATCGACGTCGGCTCCGTCTCGTCCCAGTGCGTGATCGTGGCCGATGGCGAGCTCTACGCCTACAACTCCATGCGCACCGGCAACAACTCGCCGGATTCCGCCAGGAACGCGTTCAAGGGCGTGACCGAGAAGACCGGCCTGACGCTCAACGACGTGCACATGGTGGTCGGCACCGGCTATGGCCGCGTCAATGTGCCCTTCTCGCACAAGGCCATCACCGAGATCGCCTGCCACGCGCGCGGCGCCAACTACATGGGCGGCAACAAGGTGCGCACCATCCTCGACATGGGCGGCCAGGACTGCAAGGCCATCCACTGCGATGACAAGGGCAAGGTCACCAACTTCCTGATGAACGACAAGTGCGCGGCCGGTACCGGGCGCGGCATGGAAGTCATCTCCGACCTGATGCAGATCCCCATCGCCGAACTCGGCCCGCGCTCTTTCGAGGTGGACCAGGAGCCGGAGGCGGTGTCCTCGGTCTGCGTCGTGTTCGCCAAGTCCGAGGCCCTGGCGCTGCTCAAGGCCGGCTACACCAAGAACAAGGTGATCGCGGCCTACTGCCAGGCGATGGCCGAGCGCGTCGTCTCGCTGCTCGAACGCATCGGCGTCGAGGAAGGCTTCTTCATCACCGGCGGCATCGCCAAGAACCCGGGCGTGGTCAAGCGCATCGAAAAGCTGCTCGGCATCGAGGCCATGAACACCAAGATCGACAGCCAGATCGCCGGTGCCCTGGGCGCCGCCCTGTTCGCCAACACCCTGGTGCAGAAACAGGGCCCGTTGGCGCCGATCGCCGCCTGACCCGCGAGGGAGCGCAATCATGATCGCCAACTACGGCTACAAGGACGGTTCGGGCGAGTACTACATCAGCATCGACACGGACAAGTGCATTTCCTGCGAGGCGGGCCGTGCCTGCCTCACGGGCTGCCCCAAGGGCATGTTCGAGACGATGGTCGATGACTACGACGACGAGGTGGTGCAGATCAAGCAGCAGTTTCGCAGGAACCTGGCCTACGACTGCGCCGACTGCAAGCCCGCCAGCAGCCGGCCGCCGCTGCCTTGCATCACGGCCTGCACGCCGGGCGCGATCGCGCACTCCTGGTAGGAAAGGGACATGAAGACCGTCATTCCGATCAAGCAGGTCACCAGCAAGCCGCCGGTCGACGACGGCTGGCGGCCTTTGTCCACGCTGTCCGAGCCGCGGCTTTCGGAGATGGCCGAGAACTACCAGGCACTCGGCTACGAGGTGGAGATCCGTGACATCCAGCGCAACGAGGGTGGCTGCAACAGCTGCTTCGACGCCGGCGAGGAGATCGGCCAGGTGTTTGGCACGCTTTACGTGCGCAAGCGGGACGACGCGCCGGCGGACCGCGAACTATTCGATTGACACCCGATACATCCCATCAAATTTCGGAGGAAACCAAAATGGCTGGAGAGCGCATCATGCGCGTCTTGAAGAAGGGGGATCTCGAAGGCATCGTCGCCATCGACACCAGGATCACCAACCAGAACCGCCGCGAATACTACGCGCGCAAGATCGACACCATCACCGATCCGGAGCGCAGCATCAACACCTCGATCGTCGCCGAACTCGATGGCAAGGTGGTCGGCTTCATCATGGGCGACGTCTATTTCGGCGAGTTCGGCATTCCCGAAACGTCGGCGACCATCGACACCCTGGGCGTCGATCCGTCGATCCAGAACAAGGGCCTGGCCAGCGAACTGCTGGACCAGTTCATGATGAACATGAAGGCCGCGGGCGTGAACAAGGTCTATACGCTGGTGAACTGGGACGACTTCGCGCTGGAGAAATTCTTTTCGCGCCACAAGTTCGTGCCGTCCAAGCGCATCAATCTCGAATTCCAGATGCCCTGAGCAGGTGGGCCCGCCGATGTCATGTGGATCGACTGCCACTGCCACACCAAGCATTCGAATGACAACTATCTCGAGCCGGCCGACCTGGTGCGCCGCGCCAAGGCGCTCGGTCTCGACGGCCTGGTCGTCACCGAGCACCACTCGGTCGAGGCGTCCGAGCCCGTCGAGCACATCGGCCGGGAGGAGGGCTTGCTGGTGCTGCGCGGCGTCGAGATATCCACGGACGGCGGGCATCTGCTGGCCTTCGGACTGGTCGATGACGGCTGGAACATCTGGGGACGCAACAACTACCTTCCGCTCCCGGCGGTCATCGAGCGCATCACCGACCTGGGCGGCATCAGTGTCCCGGCCCACCCCTTCCGGGAGATCGGCTTGAGCAGGCAACTGGAGGATCTGCTGGACCTGGCCGGCATCGCCGCGCTGGAAACCCATAACGGCGGCAATCTCGACAGCGACAACCATCTTGCCATGACCGCCGCGGGACACATGCGCCTGCCCGGTCTCGGCGGCAGCGACTGCCACAAGGTCGAGGCGGTCGGGCGTTGCGCCACCGAGTTCTCGATCCCGGTCGGCGACATGGCCAGCTTCATCGCGGCGGTGCGCAGCGGCGCCTGTCGTGGCGCCTACTTTCCCGGCTACCCGTATCCACATTGAGGAGCGCATGATGGCCACGGTACAGGAAATCCAGTGGTGGAGCGCCAGCCGGCCCGCCGGCATGGCCAGCTTCGGCGTGCCGCGACGGCTGACTATCGACGGCAGGGCGGTCGAGGCGCCCGCCGGAGCTTCGTTGCTGAACGCCGCCACCGCCGCGGGCATCTACATCCCCGCGCTGTGCGCCCATCCCGACCTGGCGCCGGCCATGCGGCGCCACGACGGTGGCGGCGGCTGCAATCTCTGCCTGGTCGAAATCGACGGCGAGCCGGAGATGCGCAAGGCCTGCTCGGTGACGGTCGAGGACGGCATGATCGTCCACACCGCCACCGACGCCATCCGCGCGGCACGGCAGGCCGCGCTGGCGCGGACGCTCGGCACGCACCCGCACGTCTGCCTGACCTGCCCGCAGCGCGACGGCTGCTCCCGCACCCAGTGCTCCTACGGCAACCCGCCGGAGACGCGCTGCTGCTCGATCTTCTCGAGTTGCGAACTGCGCAAGATTTCCGACTACGTCGGCATCGCCAACAACACGCCGGCATACAAGCCGGGCAGCCTGCCGATCATCAAGGACGAACCGTTCTTCGACCGGGACTACAACCTGTGCATCGACTGCCGGCGCTGCCTCACCGCCTGCAACGATATTCGCGGCGTCGGCTGCCTCGAAGTGAAAACGGTGGACACGCCGCAAGGCAAGCGCACCTATGTCGGCACCATCGCCGCGACGCTGGTGGATTCCGGCTGCAAGTTCTGCCAGGCCTGCGTCACCGTCTGCCCGACCGGCGCGCTCACCGACCGCACGCTCGATCCCGCCAGGCGCGAAGCCTCGATGGTGCCCTGCCACGCCGCCTGTCCGGCCGGCATCGACGTGCCGCGCTACGTGCAGCTCGCCGCCGAAGGCAAGTATGGCGAAGCCGTCGCCGTCGTGCGCGAGAAGCTGCCCTTCCCCGGCATCGTCGGGCGCGCCTGCTTCGCCATGTGCGAAGCCGCCTGCCGCCGCGGCAAGCTCGACGATCCGCTTTCGATCCGCACGCTGAAGCGCGTCGCCGCCGACAACGACACCGGCCTTTGGCGCCGCTATTCCAGGCAGCTGCCGCCCACCGGCAAGCGCGCCGCCGTGATCGGCGCCGGCCCCGCCGGCCTCACCGTTGCCTGGTATCTGGCCAAGAAGGGCCACGAGGTCACCGTCTTCGATGCCCAGCCCGCCGCCGGCGGCATGGCGCGCTACGGCATTCCTTCCTATCGGGTGCCGCTGTCGGTCATCGACGGCGAAGTCGATGAGGTGGTGAAACTCGGCGTCGAGTTCCGTTACGGCCAGCGCGTCGAGAACATCGACGAATTGTTCGCCCAGGGCTATCACGCGGCGTTCATCGGCATCGGCTGCCAGGGCGGCGACAAGCTGGGCATTCCCGGCGACGACCTGCCGGGCGTCATCGACAGCCCCACCTACCTGCGCGCCGCCACCATGGGATTGGTGAACGCCCCCAACGGCATCGAGACGGGGCGCAAGGTCGCGGTGATTGGCGGAGGCAACGTCGCCACCGACAACGCCCGCTCGTCGTGCCGGTTCGGCGCCGACGTCGACATGGTTTATCGCCGCAGCCGCGAGGAAATGCCGGCGCGCGAAGAGGAATTCGACGGTTGCGTGGAGGAAGGCGTCAATATCCGCTATTTGCTCGCGCCCAAGCGCATCGAGCCGGGCCACGACGGCTCGCGCCTGTCGATCACTTACGCCAAGATGGAACTGGGTGACGCCGATGCGTCGGGCCGGCGGCGGCCGGTCGAGGTCCCTGGCAGCGAGTTCCAGGAAGACGTGGATCTGGTCATCGCCGCCATCGGCCAGTTCCCGCAGAAGTTCGCCGGCTTCGGCGTCGAAACCGATCGCAAGGGCCGCATCATCGTCCGCGCGGATTCCATGCTGACCAGCCGCCCCGGAGTCTATGCGGGGGGGGATTGTGTCCTCGGCCCATCGACCCTGATCGAATCCATCGCCCAGGGCCGCATCGCCGCCGCCGCCATGGATCATCAGTTGGGCGGCGACGGCGACATCGAGGAAAAGCTGCTGCCCGACGACTGGGCCACCGATCCGCATATCGGCCGGGAGGACGGCTTCAACCGGCGCCGCAAGATCCACCCGATCATGCTCGAACCCGCCAGGCGCGCCAATTGGGACGAGGTCGAACTCGGCTTCAACGATGCCGACGCGCGCAGGGAAGCGAGCCGCTGCCTCAAGTGCAACCTGGCGCCCGCCATCGGCGAAGCCGTGTTGCCGCCCGAGAGCTGGCTCGAATTCGGCGCGGACGCCGTGGCGCAGGTCACGGCCGAGGCCGGTGTGTTCCAGTTGCTCGACGCCGACAAGAACGTGCTCATGATCAAGGGCGTCGACAACCTGCGCGACGGCCTGGCCACGCAATTGGACAAGAGCGAAGCCGCCCGCTATTTCGTCTTCGAGGAAGCGGCGCTCTACACCTCGCGCGAGTCGCAGATGATCCAGGCCTACTTGCAGCAGTACGGCAAGATGCCCGGCGGCGGCGCCGACGAACTCGACGATCTTTTCTAGACAGGAAGCCAGAGCATGTCAGACCTGCAATTCGTTTCCCACCAGGAAGTCGGCGACCAGATCCGCATCGCCATCAATCGGCCGCCCTACAACGTGCTCGACATCGCCACCATGGAGGAGATGAGCATCGCCCTCGACCGGGCGATGGAAAACACCACGGCCAAAGTACTGGTGATCGGCGGCGGCGAGGGCAAGGTATTCTCGTCCGGCGTGGACGTGCTCGACCACACGCCCGACAAGGTCGTCAGGATGATCGACGTCTTCCACGGCCTGATCAAGCGCCTGATGGCCGTGCCTGTCCCGACCATCGCGGCGGTCAACGGTGCGGCGCTGGGCGGCGGCTGCGAGCTGGCGATCGCCTGCGACATGGTGGTCGCGTCCGACAAGGCCAAGCTCGGCCAGCCGGAAATCCGGCTTGGCGTCTTTCCGCCGATCGCGGCCATTCTGCTGCCGCGCCTGGCGCCGATGACCAAGGTGATGGAATTGCTGCTCGGCGGCGGAAACATCGACGCCGGCGAGGCGCGGCGACTCGGCATGGTCAACCAGGTTTTTCCCCACGAAACCTTCGCCGCCGACACCGAGCGCTTTATCGGGCAATTCACTTCCCTGTCGCGCGTGGCGCTGCTCCACACCAAGAGGGCCATCAGGGAGGCCGCCGGCCGTCCCTTCCACGAGGCGCTGTTCCACGTCGAGCAGCATTACCTGAAAGACCTGATGGCCACCGAGGATGCCAAGGAGGGATTGAATTCCTTCATCGAAAAACGGCAACCCGTCTGGAAGAACCGTTGATACCGCGCGAGGCGATGACCATGATTCCCAATACCATTCAGACTTGGCAGATGACCGAGCCCGGCCGCTTGCAGCGCACCGAAGTCGCCATGCCGGCCCTCGGCGTCGATGACGTCGTGATCGAGATCGCCGGCTGCGGCGTCTGCCACACCGACCTGTCCTACTTCTACATGGGCGTGCCGACGGTGCAGAAGCCGCCGCTTTCCCTGGGCCACGAGATTTCCGGCGTCGTCGTCGCCGGCGATGAACCGCTGATGATCGGCAAGGAAGTCATCGTGCCGGCGGTACTCCCCTGCAACAACTGCGAAATCTGCAAGTCGGGGCGCGGCAACCGCTGCCTCAACCAGAAGATGCCGGGCAACTCGATGGGCATCTACGGCGGCTACTCCAGCCACATCCCGGTGCCGGCCAAGGACCTCTGCGTGGTGCATGACCGCAAGGGCATCCCGCTCGAACACCTCTCGGTCGTGGCCGACGCCGTCACCACGCCCTACCAGGCGGCCAAGCGCGCCAATCTGAAGGCCGGCGACCGGGTCATCGTCATCGGCGCCGCCGGCGGCGTCGGCAGCTTCATGACGCAGACCGCCAAGGGCTTCGGCGCCAAGGTGGTGATCGGCATCGACATCAACGACGAGAAGCTGGAGTTCATGAAGGGCTACGGCGCCGACGCCGTCATCAACCCGAAGGGCAAGAGCGCCAAGGAAGTGAAGGAACTCTTCAAGGCCATCTGCAAGGAAAAGGGCGTCCCCTCCAACTACGGCTGGAAGATCTTCGAAGTGACGGGCACCAAGCCCGGCCAGGAACTGGCGCTGTCCCTGCTCTCCTTCGTCGGCACGCTGGTCATCGTCGGCTACGGCACGGACGAGACCTCCTACATGCTGTCGAAGCTGATGGCCTTCGACGCCGAGCTGATCGGCACCTGGGGCTGCCCGCCCTCGGCCTACCCGCAGGTGCTCGACATGTGCGTCGACGGCCGCATCGCCCTCGGCCCCTTCGTCGAGACGCGGCCGATGAGCCAGATCGAGCAGGTCTTCGACGAAGCCCACCACGGCAAGCTGAAGAAGCGCGTCGTGCTCACCCCCGACTTTTGATGAAAACCTTCACCACCAAGACTCAAAGTACACCAAGGGCCACCAAGCAAAGCCCTTCCAGGATGTTGCCATCCTGCTTTCTTGGTGCATCTTGGTGTCCTTGGTGTCTTGGTGGTTCGCTTTATTAATTCTCAGGAGAAAAACATGGCACTCGAATGGCTGCGCCGCGACAACGAGCTGAAGGACCACCAGCTCTTCGACAACTCCCACTTCGGCAAGGACGCGCCGACGGTGATCTACGAGGAGCGCCCCATCGTCGACGACAAGGGCGCCAGGGTCGACGGCCTCTACTCGGCCTGGATCTGGCTCAACAACCCGTCGCAGTACAACTCCTACACCACCGAGATGGTGAAGGGCGTCATCGCCGGCTTCCAGCGCGCCTCGAGCGACCGCAAGATCGTCGCCGTGGTGTTCGCCGCCGTCGGCGACAAGGCCTTCTGCACCGGCGGCAACACCGCCGAATACTCGGCCTACTATTCCAAGCGCCCGAACGAATACGGCGAGTACATGGACCTCTTCAACGCCATGGTCGACGGCATCCTCAACTGCAAGAAGCCGGTGATCTGCCGCGTGAACGGCATGCGCGTCGCCGGCGGCCAGGAGATCGGCATGGCCACCGACCTGACCGTCACCTCCGACCTCGCCGTGTTCGGCCAGGCCGGCCCCAAGCACGGCTCCGCGCCGGACGGCGGCTCCACCGACTTCCTGCCCTGGTTCCTCTCGATGGAGGACGCCATCTACAACTGCGTGTCCTGCGAGCTGTGGAGCGCCTACAAGATGAAGTACAAGGGCATGATCAGCAAGGTGCTGCCCGTGCTCAAGCGCAACGGCGAGTGGGTGCGCAACCCGCTGGTGCGCACCGACACCTTCGTCGAGGACGGCGAAATCGTTTACGGCGAATCCGTCGCCGCCGACCGCCAGGCGGCCGCGCGCGACCTGATCGCCCAGTGCACCACCGATTTCGAACTGGTCGACAAGGAAATCGACCGGCTGGTCTGGCGCTTCGCCAACCTGTTCCCGAACTGCCTGCAAACCTCGATCGACAGCATCCGGGCCAAGAAGAAGTTCTTCTGGGACGCCACGAAGAACATGAACCGCCACTGGCTGCAAGCCAACATGAACAACGAGGCCTGGCTGGGCTTCAACGCCTTCAACACCAAGAAGATCACCGGCAAGGACGTCATCGACTTCATCCAGTTCCGCCAGTTGCTCGCCCAGGGCCACCCCCTCAACGAAGCCCTGGCCGAGCAGGTCATCGCCAAGCCCAAGTCATGATGCTCGCCGACCGCGTTGCCATCGTCACCGGCGCCGCCCAGGGCATCGGCGCCGCCGTGGCGGCCGCCTATGTCAAGGAGGGCGCCCGGGTCGTCATCGCCGACCTGGACGGCGCCGCCGCCGCCGCGACCGCCGCGCGGCTCGGCGACGCGGCCATCGGTGTCGCCTGCAACGTCGGCGACCGTGCCTCGGTCGACGCGATGGCGGCGGCGGCGGCGGCGCGCTTCGGCCGCGTCGATATCCTCGTCAACAACGCCGGCATCACCCGTACCGCCATGTTGCACAAAATGACCATGGAGCAGTGGCAGGCGGTCGTCAACGTGCATCTGACGGGAACCTTCAACTGTACGCAGGCCGTGGTGGGCGGCATGATGGAACGCCGCTGGGGCCGCATCATCAACGTCACCTCGGCGGCCGGCCTGGTCGGAACCATCGGCCAGGTCAATTACAGCGCCGCCAAGGCCGGCATCCTCGGTTTCACCAAGTCGTGCGCGCGCGAACTGGCCCGCCACGGCATCGTCGTCAACGCCATCGCCCCCGGCGCCGCCACGCCGATGACCGAGGTCATCCGGACCGACGACCGCTTCAAGGAAAAATATCTGGAGCGGATTCCGATGGGCCGCTGGGCCGAGCCCGAGGAAGTCACCCCGGCATTCGTGTTCTTCGCGTCGCCGGGGGCGTCCTACGTCACCGGCCAGATTCTCTCCGCCGACGGTGGACTGAGCATCCATTAGCCCCACGCTCCATGGCGCAGATCTATTCCTACGACGGTGTGGTGCCGGTCATCGACCCGACGGCCTTTGTCCATCCCAGCGCGGTGGTCATTGGCGACGTCATGATCGGTCCCGGCACCTACGTCGCGCCCTGCGCCAGCCTGAGGGGTGACTTGGGGCGCATCATCATCGGCGCCGGCGTCAACATCCAGGACACGGTCGTGGTGCATGGCTTCCCTCGCACCGACACCATCATCGAGGACAACGGCCACATCGGTCACGGCGCCATCGTTCATGCCTGCCATCTTCGCCGCAACGTGTTGATCGGCATGAACGCCGTGGTCATGGACCGCGCGGAGATCGGCGAATCATCCATCGTCGCCGCCTCCGCCTTCGTGCCCGCGCACGCCGAAATTCCGGCGCGCAGCCTGGCGGTCGGCGTGCCGGCGAAGGTGGTGCGGCAACTCACCGATCAGGAGCTCGGCTGGAAGCTGGCGGCGACCGACACCTATCACCAGCTCTGCGCCAACTCGCGCCGGTCGATGGTGCCCTGCGTGCCGCTCAGCGCGCCCGAACCCGACCGTCGGCGCTGCCACGAACCCGACGTGCTACCGTTGTCGGAATTCAAGCGGAGTATCGGGGCAGAATAGACACTAGAAGACATTAGAAAACCAATGAGGAGAAGATCATGGTTCAGCTCAGCAAGGTCGAACGCACGGTCAGCCCACCGGACATTCACATTCCGCGTGAATACAACGCCGCCCACGACCTGATCGAACGCAACCTCTCCGCCGGCCGCGGCGCCAAGATCGCCTACATCGACGATGGCGGCGAATACAGCTACGACGAGCTGGCCAGGCGCGTCAACCGCTTCGCCAACGTGCTGACCTCGCTGGGCGTGCATCGCGAAGAGCGTGTCCTGCTCTGCCTGCTCGACACCATCGATTTTCCGACGGCTTTCCTGGGCGCGATCAAGGCCGGCGTCGTCCCGATCGCCACCAACACCCTGCTGACGCCGGCGGACTACCAGTACATGCTGCGCGACAGCGGCGCGGTGGCCCTGGTGGTGTCGAAGCAGATCTGGCCCCAGTTCAAGGACATCGTCAAGGACGTGCCGACGCTCAAGCACGTCGTCGTTGCCGGCGGCGCCGGCATCGATGGCACCCGCGATTTCGCCGAACTGATGTCGGCGGCCGCCACCCGGTTCCAGACGGCCGACACCACCTGCGACGCACCCTGCTTCTGGCTTTACTCCTCGGGATCGACGGGGAAGCCGAAGGGCACCGTGCATATCCACTCCAGCCTGATCAACACCGCCGAGCTGTACGCCATTCCCATCGCCGGCATCCTCGAGTCCGACGTCGTTTTCTCGGCGGCCAAGCTGTTCTTCGCCTATGGCCTGGGCAATGGCCTGACATTCCCGCTCGCCGTTGGCGCCACCACCATCCTGATGGCCGAACGGCCCACCCCGGAGGCGGTGTTCAAGCGGCTGCGGCAATACCGGCCGAGCATTTTCTACTGCGTGCCGACCCTCTACGCCGCCATGCTTGCCCATCCGGATTGCCCCGACGGGAAGGAACTGCACCTGCGCCGCTGCACTTCGGCCGGCGAGGCCCTGCCCGAGGAGATCGGCAAGCAATGGCTGGCTCGTTTCGGCGTGGATATTCTCGACGGCATCGGCTCGACCGAGATGCTGCACATTTTCCTGTCGAACCGCAGCGGCGAAGTGCGCTACGGCACCACCGGCAAGCCGGTACCAGGCTACGAGGTTCGCCTCGTCGGCGACGACGGCAAGCCGGTCGGCGTCGGCGAAGTCGGCGAATTGCAGATCAATGGCCCGTCGTCGGCCGTGTATTACTGGAACAATATCGAAAAGACCCGCGCGACCTTCCAGGGACCATGGACGCGCAGCGGCGACAAGTACATGATGAGCGAGGATGGCTACTTCATCTACGCCGGGCGCAGCGACGACATGCTGAAGGTCGGCGGCATCTACGTTTCACCCGCCGAGGTCGAATCCGCGCTGATAACCCACGAGGCCGTCCTGGAAGCCGCCGTGGTCGGGCGCGAGGACGATGAAAAGCTGGTCAAGCCAGCCGCCTACGTCGTGCTGAAACCGGGCCGGAATGCCTCGCCGGCACTGGCCGACGAGCTTCAGAAGTATGTCAAGAGCCGTCTGGCGCCGTACAAGTATCCGCGCTGGATCGAATTCATCGATGAACTGCCGAAAACGGCAACCGGTAAGATTCAGAGATTCAAGCTGCGCGCGGCACAAAAGCAGCAATAAGCAGTAGTAAGCAGTAATGGCGGCAATCATTGCCGTACCATCCCATAACGATACACACGGAGGAGATCGATCATGAAGGAACAAACAAGGACTTGGAGGGGCAGGCTCGCCCTGGGCGCCCTGCTGCTGTCGGGGCCTGCCCTGGCGGCGGAGGACGGCAAGCTCAAGGTCGGCTTCATGCTGCCCTATTCCGGAACCTATGCCGGCCTGGGACACGCCATCACCAACGGCTTCAAGCAGCACGTGGACGAACTCGGCGGCAAGATCGCCGGGCGCACGGTCGAATACGTCAGCGTGGACGATGAGTCCGATCCGGCCAAGGCCACCGAGAACGCGGGCAAGCTGATCAAGCGCGATCGCGTCGATGTCATGGTGGGAACCGTGCACTCCGGTGTCGCCATGGCGATGGCAAAAGTCGCGCGCGACACCAACACGCTGTTGATCGTGCCAAACGCCGGCGCCGACGAAGTCACCGGCGCCATGTGCGCGCCCAACATCTTCCGCACGTCGTTCTCCAACTGGCAGCCGGGCTACGCGATGGGACTTCATGTCGCCAAGAAGCACAAGACCGCCGTGACCCTGACCTGGAAATACGCCGCCGGTCAGCAGATGGTCGATGGCTTCAAGGAGTCCTTCGAAAAGGGCGGTGGCAAGGTGCTCAAGGAAATGACCCTGCCCTTCCCCAACACCGAGTTCCAGCCCTACCTGACCGAAATCGCCTCGTTGAAGCCCGAAGCCGTCTACGTCTTCTTCGCCGGCGCGGGCGCGGCCAAGTTCGCCAAGGACTACGCGGCGGCGGGGCTCAAGAGCGGCATTCCGCTCTATGCTCCCGGCTTCCTGACCGATGGCACGCTCGAAGCGATGGGGGGCGCCGGTGACGGCGTGTTGACCGCCCTCCACTATGCCGACGGGCTGGACAACGCCAAGGACAAGGCATTCCGCACGCGCTACGCCGTCACCTACAAGATGCAACCCGATGTCTACGCGGTCCAGGGCTACGACGCCGCCCAGCTTCTGGCCACCGGCCTCGGCGCCGTCAAGGGCGACCTGGGCAAGCGCGCCGACATGATCAAGGCCATGGAGAACGCCAGGATCGACAGTCCGCGAGGCAGTTTCTCGCTATCGAAGGCCCATAATCCGGTGCAGGACATCTATCTGCGCAAGGCCGAGGGACGGGACAACAAGCTCGTGGAAACCATCGTCAAGGGGCTGAACGATCCCGCGCGGGGCTGCAAGATGTAGTCATGCATGGCATGGTGCGCCGCCAGCCAGGCGCACCATGACGTGCCCCCCGGCTTCAATCACAAGAAGAGAGGAGACGCGAAATGAAGACAAGCGGCATGTTTCGAAATTGCCTGGCGGTACTGGCAACGCTGCTGCTGCCGGCCGCCACCCTGGCGGCGGAAGACGGCAAGCTCAAGGTCGGCTTCATGCTGCCGTACTCGGGAACCTATGCCAGCCTCGGGCACGCCATCACCAACGGCTTCAAGCAGCACGTCGATGAGCTTGGCGGCAAGATGGGCGGCCGCACGGTCGAATATGTCAGCATCGACGACGAGTCGGAGCCGGCCAAGGCGACCGAGAACGCCAACAAGCTGATCAAGCGCGACAAGGTCGATGTCATCATCGGTACCGTTCATTCCGGCGTGGCGCTGGCCATGACCCGGGTCGCGCGCGAGACCAACACCCTGTTGATCAATCCCAACGCCGGGGCCGACGAAATCACCGGGGCCTTGTGCGCACCGAATATCTTCCGCGTGTCCTTCTCGGCCTGGCAGCCTTCCTACGCCATGGGCAACGTCATGCTCGAGCGCAAGCACAAGAACGTGGTGACCCTGACCTGGAAGTATTCCTTCGGCGAGCAGTCGGTGGCCGCCTTCAAGGAGGCCTTCGAAAAGGGCGGTGGCAAGGTCGTCAAGGAAATGACCCTGCCGTTTCCCAACACCGAGTTCCAGCCCTACCTGACCGAAATCGCCGCCCTCAAGCCGGATGCGGTGTTCGTGTTCTTTTCTGGCGCCGGGGCGGTCAAGTTCGTCAAGGATTATGTCGGCGCCGGCCTCAAGACCAACATCCCGCTCTACGGCCCGGGCTTCCTGACCGACGGCACGCTCGAGGCCATGGGCGACGCGGGCAACGGCCTGCTGACCACGCTGCATTACGCCGACGGGCTGGACAACGCCAAGGACAAGTCGTTCCGCAACCGCTACGCGATCACCCACAAGATGCAACCCGACGTATTCGCCGTGCAAGGCTACGATGCCGCCCAGTTGCTGGCGGCCGGAGTCGAGGCTGTCAAGGGTGACATCGCCAGGCGCGCCGAACTGGTCAAGGCCATGGAAGAAGCGAAAATTGCCAGTCCGCGCGGCAACTTCTCGCTGTCCAAGGCCCACAACCCGATCCAGGACATCTATCTGCGCAAGGTCGAGAACCGCGAGAACAAGGTGATCGGCATCGTCAGCAAGGCATTGGCCGATCCCGCGCGCGGCTGCAAGATGTAGACACGCGGACGCGCCACCCCGACCGCCATGGACATCGTTTCCCTGCTCATCCAGACGCTCAATGCCGTGCAGTACGGCCTGGTGCTGTTCCTCGTGGCCAGCGGCCTGACGCTGATCTTCGGCATCATGCGCATCATCAACCTGGCGCATGGCTCGTTTTACATGATCGGGGCGTACATGGCGTTCGGGCTGTCGTCCGGGATCACCGAGACGCTGCCCGCCATGATCGCGGTCGGGCTGATCCTGTCGTTCTTCATCGGCTTCGTCCTCGAATGGGCCTTCTACGCCTTTCTTTACCAGCGCGAACACCTGGAGCAGGTGCTGCTCACCTACGGCCTGATCCTGGTGTTCGAGGAGTTGCGCAGCATCCTGTTCGGCAACGATGTCCTCGGCGTGCCGGTGCCTGAGGCGCTGGCCGGATCGATCCCGCTGACGGACACGCTGAGCTATCCGGTCTATCGGATCTTCATCTCCGTGGCCTGCCTGATCATGGCCGGACTGCTCTACTACCTGATCCGCCATACCCGCCTGGGGATGATGATCCGCGCCGGCAGCCACGATCGAAACATGGTGCAGGCATTGGGCATCAACATCGACCTGCTGTTCCGCATCGTCTTCGCGATAGGCTTCATGCTCGCGGCATTCTCCGGCATGATCTCGGCGCCGATGACATCCGTTTCGCCGGGCATGGGCAACCAGGTATTGATCATTTCCTTCGTGGTGGTCGTGATCGGCGGCATCGGCTCGGTCGGTGGCGCCATGGTGGCGGCCATGGTGATCGCCTTCGCCGACGTGTTCGGCAAGCTCCTGGTGCCCGCCTATGCCGGCATGTTCGTCTATCTGGTCATGGCCCTGGTCCTGCTCTGGCGGCCCGAAGGCATTTTCCGCAAAGGCTGACCAGGCGATGGCGCGCTTCTTCCGGACCTTTCCGATGATCGCGGCACTGGCCGTGCTGCTCGTCTTTCCGATGTTCGGCCAGATCTTCTATACCGAACTGGTGGCCAAGACCCTGATTCTGGCGATCTTCGCCATGAGTCTCGATCTTCTGGTCGGCTACACCGGGCTGGTCAGTTTCGGCCACGCCGCCTACTTCGGCATCGCTGCCTATGCTGTCGCCCTGCTGACCCCGGCCGGCGCCGTCAATGCCATCTGGTGGGTCCTTCCCGCCTCGGTGCTCGCCGCGGCGCTGGCGGCCCTGGTAATCGGCGTGTTCGTGCTGAGAACCAAGGGCATCTATTTCATCATGGTCACCCTCGCCTTCGCCCAGATGGCTTTCTTCCTGTTCCACGACACCGACCTGGGTGGCGGTTCCGACGGCATTTTCCTCAACAGCAAGCCGACCGTCACGGTGTTCGGCCAGCAGGCGCTGTCGCTGGAGAATCCCACGCACATCTATTATTTTGTGCTGGCCCTGACCGTGACCGTCTATCTGCTGTTGCGCTGGCTGCTCAAGACCAGCTTTGGCCACATCCTGATCGGCATCCGCAGCAACGAGCATCGCATGGTGGCGATGGGCTACAACACCTTCCATTACAAGCTGGCCATCTTCACCATCGCGGGCGCGCTGGCCGGACTCGCCGGCTTCCTCCAGGTGGTGCTGACCGGCTTCGTCACGCCCGAAATGCTGGCCTGGCATCAGTCCGGCAATGTCCTGCTGGTCGTCATCCTCGGCGGTATCGGTACGCTGATCGGCCCGGTGCTCGGCGCCTTCACCTTCGTCGCCCTCCAGGAATTCGCGCAGGGGCTGGTCGACCGCTGGCAACTGGTGATGGGGATTTTCGTCATTCTGGTGGTGTTCGCCCTGCCCGGCGGCCTGGCCGCGATTCCGGCTCGTCTGAGACGTCGCCTGGTCAAGGGGGGGGGGAATGACTGAGATGCTCAGGGACGTGCTGCTCGAGGCGCGCGGCCTCACCCGGCACTTTGGTGGATTGGCCGCCAACTCGAATGTATCGGTGACCCTGCGGCGCGGCGAGATTCATGCGCTGCTCGGCCCCAACGGCGCCGGCAAATCGACCTTCATCAACATGCTGTCGGGCGACCTGCCGCCCAGCAGCGGCACCATCCTGCTCAAGGGCGACGACATCACGGCGCTTCCCGCCCATCGCAGGTCGCGGATCGGGATCGGCCGAAGTTTCCAGCGCACCAACATATTCCCCACTTTCACCGTGCGGGAGAACTGCGTGCTGGCCGCGCAGTCGCGCCAGCAGCAGCCCGGCAGCATATTCACGCCGCCGCTGCGCAACGAAGCCGTGGTGGCGCGTTCGCGCGAAGTCATGGCACTCTCCGGGCTCGACCATTGCAGCAGCCAGGTCGCCGGCACGCTCAGCCACGGCGAACAACGCCAACTGGAAATCGCCATGGTGCTGGCCACCAATCCGCTCGTCCTGCTGCTCGACGAACCGCTGGCGGGCATGGGCGCCGAGGAATCGAGCCGCATGGTCGACCTGCTGGCGCGACTGCGCCGCGATCACGCCATCCTGCTGGTCGAACACGACATGGACGCGGTCTTTGCCTTGGCCGACGTGATCACGGTACTGGTCAACGGGGAGCTTCTGGAATCGGGACCGCCGGCGCAGATCAAGGCAAGCCCCGCGGTGCGCAGTGCCTACCTCGGCGAGGACGAGGAAACCGGCCATGTCTGACGCCTTGCTGGAAACCGCCAGCCTGCACACCTACTACGGCACCAGCCATGTGCTGCGCGGCATCGATTTCAATATCCGGCCGGGCGAAACCGTGGCGCTGATGGGGCGCAACGGCATGGGCAAGTCCACCCTGCTGAAAACCATGCTGGGCCTCGTCCGGCCGCGCATGGGACACGTGCGCATCTGGGGCAAGGACATGACCCGCGCCAGCACGCACAAGATCGTCCGCCAGGGCATCGGCTACGTTCCCGAGGGCCGCGGCATCTTTCCCAACCTGTCGGTGCGGGAGAATCTCGTCATGGCGTCGCGCTCGGGGCCCGACGGCAGCGGCCATTGGACGCTGCAACGCGTCCTCGAAACCTTTCCGCGCCTGCGGGAGCGCATCGGCAACGGCGGCTGGCAGCTGTCCGGCGGCGAACAGCAGATGCTGGCCATCGGCCGGGCCTTGATGACCAATCCGGAATTGCTGATCCTCGACGAAGCCACCGAGGGACTGGCGCCGGCCATCGCCAAGGAAATCTGGCGCATCGTCCGCGAGATCCGCGACACCGGCATCGCCACCATCATCGTCGACAAGAACTTCGCCGCCTTGTTGCCGCTGGTCGATCGTTCGGTGATCCTGGTCAAGGGCGAAGTCGTCTACGACGGTCCGGCGCGCGACCTCCACGCGCAGCGCGACTTCGTGCACCAGCACCTGGGCGTCTGACGCGCCGCGGGCGGCCGGCGTCAGGGTTGCCCATCAGGGCCGCCAATACGGCGGGCGCTTCTCCAGAAAAGCCGAAATGCCTTCCCTGGCCTCGTCGGTGGCGCGCTGGCGGGCGATGCGTTCCGCCGTCTCCTCGCCGAGCGCCGCATCGATGGGGCGCCCCGCGATGTCGCGCACCAGCGCCTTGGCCGCCGCCAGGGCATTCGGTCCGCCCGCCATCAGGTCGGCGGCGAGCGCCGCCACGACCCGATCGAGCTCTTCGCCGGCCGCCACCTCGTGCACCAGGCCGATGGCCAGGGCCCGTTCCGCCGGAATCCGCTCGGCGCTCTGGAAATAGCGCAGCGCCTGGCGCGGCCCGATGGCCCTGAGCACGTAGGGACTGATGGCCGACGGAATGATGCCGAAGCGAACCTCGCTGGTCGAGAACACCGCATCGCGGGCAGCCACGGCCATGTCGCAAGCCGCGGTCAAGCCGGTGCCGCCGCCCAGCGCGGCGCCCTGCACACGGGCGATGGTGGGCTTGCCCATGTGCGCCAGCGCCCGCAGCATCTCGGCCAGACGCCGCGCGTCCCGCCGGTTCTCCTCGACGCTGTTGCCGGCCGCGCGGCGCATCCAGTTGAGGTCGGCGCCCGCCGAGAAATTCCTGCCCCTGCCGGCCAGCACGACGACGCGCACGGACGGGTCGCCATCCAGTTCGAGGCAGGCGCGCGTCAGCTCGTCGATCAGCCGTTCGTCGAAGGCGTTATGCACTTCCGGCCGGTTCATCCAGATGGTGGCGACGGCGCCGTCGCGCACGATTTCGAGCGTCTCATGCATGGTTCAGGATTCCCTGGCGAGTTGTCGGCGCAGCCACGGCGAGACGCGGTAGCGTTCCTCGCCATAGTGCGCCCGAAGGTTGTCCAGCACCGCCACGACGCGCCGGAAGCCGAGCCGCGCCGCCCAGTCGAGCGGCCCGAGCGGGTAATTGGTGCCGTGGCGCATCGCGGCGTCGATGTCCTCCTGCGACGCGACACCCTGCGTGACGGCATCGGCCGCCTCATTGGCCAGCATGCAGACCGTGCGCATGGCCAGCATGCCGGCCACGTCGTCGACCGGCGATACCTGGATGCCGGCCGCCTGCAAGAGGCCGACGGCATCGGCGTGGGCGGCCCGCGAACATTGATCGGCCCTGGCGACACCCAGGCGGGGAACGTCCGCGTAATCGAAGGCCAGGTCGATCAACACCAGATCGGGAGTGCCCTCGTCCGCGGCGCGCCGGGTGGCCGTGCGTCCGTCGGTCAGGGCCAGCGTCGCCGCCCCGGCGCGCAGGATGCCCGAACCTTCGGCACGGTCGAGCCGGACCCCCGCGCCCTCCAGTCGCCGGGCCAACGCGGCCATCGGCCCGAGATCGCCCAGGATCGAGGCCGTCGCCGGCGCGGCATGCGCCGGCAGCGAAGCTGGCGCGGGACGGGCCGCACCGCTGGCGTAGTCGTGGAAACCACGGCCGCTCTTGCGGCCAAGCCGGCCGGCGAGGACCAGTTCCTGCTGGATCAGCGATGGCTGGTAGCGTCGATCCCCGAAGGTCGCGTCGAACACCGAACAGGTCACGGCGAAATTGACATCGTGGCCAATGAAATCCATCAGCTCGAACGGCCCCATCGGGAAGCGGCAGCCTTCGCGCAGGATGGCATCGAGCGTTTCCGGCGCGGCCGCGCCCTCGCCCAGTATCCTGAGCGGTTCCGCGTAGTAGGGTCGCGCCACCCGATTGACGATGAAGCCGGGTGTCGAACGCGCCCGCACCGGGAGCTTGCCCCACGCCCGGACCGTGTCGACCAGGCAGTCGACCAGCGCCGGATCGGTGGCAAGGCCGCTGACCACCTCGACCAGCGCCATGCGCGGGGCGGGATTGAAGAAATGCAGTCCCGCCACGCGCTCCGGCCGCGCCAGGCCGGCCGCGATCGCCGTGATGGAAATCGACGAGGTGTTGGTGGCCAGGACCGCCTCCGGACCGAGCAGGGCTTCCAGGCGGCGAAACAGATCGCGCTTGACATCGAGATTCTCGACCACCGCCTCGATGACCAGCCCCGCCGTCTTCAGTTCATCGAGGTTTCCGGCCGGCCGGACGCGGCCGAGCATGGCCTCGCATTCATCATCGGCCAGCCTGCCTTTCTCCACCAGCGATCGCAAATCCCCGGCCATGGCCTGGCGAGCCCGCGCGACCGCGGCGGCGGCGCTGTCGAACAGGAACACGGTGTGTCCGGCGGCCGCGACCACCTGGGCGATGCCGCGCCCCATGGTGCCGGCGCCGATGACGGCAACATCGACAGCGGGAGGGAGCGCGCCCATGGGAACGGATCAGACCCGCTCGATCGCCAGGGCGATGCCCTGCCCGACGCCGATGCACATGGTGCACACGGCGTAACGGCCGGCGATACGCCGCAACTGACTTTCGGCGGTGGCCACCAGGCGCGCGCCCGAGGCGCCCAGCGGATGGCCGATGGCGATGGCGCCGCCGTTGGCATTGACGTGCTCCGCGTCATCGGGCAGGCCGAGCATGCGCGTGACCGCCAGCCCCTGCGCGGCGAACGCCTCGTTGAGTTCGATCACGTCGATCCGGCCGATGGCCAGCCCCAGCCGCGCCAGCAGCTTTTGCGTCGCGGGCGCCGGACCGATGCCCATGATCCTCGGCTCCACCCCCGTCGTCGCCATGCCGAGAATGCGCGCGCGGGGCGTCAGGCCATGGCGCGCGGCGGCGGACGCCGACGCGATCAGCAGCGCGCAGGCGCCGTCGTTGACGCCCGAGGCATTGCCGGCGGTGACCGAGCCTTCCGGCGTCACCACGCCCTTCAGCTTGGCCAGTTCGGCCAGCGTCGTCTCGGGCCGGGGATGCTCATCCACCGCGAACTGCACCGGATCGCCCTTCTTGCGCGGAATCGCCACCGGCACGATCTCGCTTTCGAAGAACCCGGCATCGCGCGCCCGCGCCCAGCGTTGCTGGCTGCGCAGGGCGAAGGCATCCTGGTCGGCGCGCGAAACATCGAACTGCGCGGCGACATTCTCGGCGGTCTCCGGCATCGAGTCGATGCCGTACCGGGCCTTCATCAAGGGATTGACGAAGCGCCAGCCGATGGTCGTATCCTCGATCTTCGCGCTGCGCGAAAACGCGGTATCGGCCTTGGCCAGCACGAACGGCGCGCGGCTCATGCTCTCGACGCCGCCGGCGATGAGCAGGTCCGCTTCACCCGCCATGATGGCGCGGGCGGCCGAACCCACCGCGTCGAGACTGGAACCGCACAATCGGTTGATGGTGGCGCCCGGAACCTGCGCCGGCAGGCCCGCCAGCAACGCCGCCATGCGCCCGACGTTGCGATTGTCCTCGCCCGCCTGGTTGGCGCAGCCGAGCAGCACGTCATCCACCGCGCCCCAGTCGACGCCGGAATGCCGCGCCATCAGCGCCTTGATCGGCAAGGCCGCGAGGTCGTCGGTGCGCACCGACGAAAGGGCGCCGCCGTAGCGGCCGAAAGGGGTGCGAACGGCGTCGCAGATAAAAGCCTCGGTGCTCATGTCGGGTCGCCTTTCCGATCCGGTTTCAGTAGGTCTCGATATGCAGCCGCGCCTGCGTCAGCAGTTGCGGCTTCAACCTCTCCCAATCTTCGCCGTGCTGGCGACAGATGTCGCGGAACGCCTCGATGACGCCGCTTTCCATCCCCTTGAGGCCACAGATGTAAATATAGCAATCGCCGTCCCGCAGCAGACGGAAAACGTCCTCGTGCCGATCCCGTATCTTGTCCTGCACATACTGCTTGGCGCTGCCCGGCACGCGCGAAAACGCGAAATTGACATCGATCAGCTCCTTCGGCAGCCGGCCGAGCGGACCGCAATAGGGCAGTTCATCCGGCGTGCGCGCGCCGAAGAACAGCATCAGCCGCCCGCCTTCGCCGAGCGCCATGCGCCGCCGGCGCCACTCGGTCATGGCGCGCATCGGCGCCGAACCGGTGCCGGTGCAGATCATCATGATCGAGCTGTTGGGGTGGTTGGGCATGAGGAAGCTGGTGCCATAGGGGCCGCAGACCTGAACCTTGGCTCCCTTGTCGAGGTCGCACAAATAGTTGGAACAGACGCCGACCACCGGCTGTCCGTCGTAGTCCTCGGTCACCCGCTTCACCGTGAGGGCCAGATTGTTGTAGCCCGGCCGCTCGCCGTTGCGCGGGCTCGCGACGGAATAAAGACGCATGGCGTGGGGCTTGCCGTTCTCGTCGCGGCCAGGCGCAAGGATGCCGATCGACTGCCCTTCGAGCACGGGGAAAGTCGTCTGGCCGAAATCCAGCACGATGTGGCGAATATCGGCCGAGGCATCGGCACCGGTGAGCCGGTAATTGCCGGTGATCGTCGCCGTCGCCGGCCGTGACGGCGCGAAGAGATTGACATGGGGATGAGCCGCCGACCAGGGCGGCGTGCCGGGGCCGCCCTGCCCGGCCGTGGCGATCGAAGTCATGCGGGCGACGTCGGCGGGCAGCTCGGCTTCCGCGCCGCCCGGCGCGATCTCCGCCTGCGCCGGCAGCGCGCCCCAGCCGTATTGCTCCGCCAGCGAGTACGGCCGGTCGCGCGCCACGTTCCGGTAGTTGTCGATCGCCCCGGTCGGGCAAGGCCCGATGCAATCGTTGCACCAGTTGCAGACCTCGAACTTGACCACGTAGTTGTTCGCGTCGTGCTCGATGGCGCCGATCGGGCACATCTCCTGGCAGGTATTGCAACGAATGCAGATCTCGGGGTCGATCAGGTGCTGCCGCACCAGTTCCGCGGTCTCGATGGTCATGGCGGGGTCAATTGAAGCGCACGTACTCGAAATCGACCGGCTGGTTGTTGATGCCGCGCGCCGGCGGCGCGATCCAGTTGGCGAACTTGCCCGGCTCGGCGACGCGGCCCATCAGCGACTGCACGAAGGCGCGGTCCTCGGCGGTGGGCAGCCAGTCATTGTGCTTGTGCGTCCATTCGGCTTCCGAAATGACGCGGCCGTCCGGGCTGACGTGCAGGTCGCCGAAAACGCCGATCCTGCGATGAAAGCCCTTGTGCGGCAGCATGAAGCGGAAGGGGATGCCGTGCTTTTCCGGCACCTTGTTCCAGCGGTCGATGCCGCCCTGCACGTCCTTCACCCAGTCGTCGCGCAGGCGCTCGTTGAGCGCGGTGAGCGCCGGCACATGTTTCGTAATGATGCGGTCGCCGACCACCTCCATCACCGGGTACTCGGCGGTGTCGAGGCGGTGGTCGTCGCCGAGCTTGGTCTCCTCGTAGCGGCCCTTGAGGCCGTTGGTGTAGAAGGAGGCGGCATTCGAGGAGATCTCCGCGCCGTAGAGGTCGCTGGTGACGCTGTAGTGGAAGTTGAGGTACTTCTGCAGCGTCGGCAGGTCGATGACGCCCATGGCGCGCAGCTTGGCCGGGTCGTCGGTCTTGTGCTGGGCCATGACTTCGCAGGTGCGCTGGATGATGCGGCTGATGCCGGACTCGCCGACGAAGAGGTGGTGCGCCTCCTCGGTGAGCATGAACTTGCAGGTGCGCGCCAGCGGGTCGAAGCCGGATTCGGCCAGGGCGGCGAGCTGGAACTTGCCGTCGCGGTCGGTGATGAAGGTGAACATGAAGAAGGACAGCCAGTCCGGCGTCTTCTCGTTGAAGGCGGTGAGGATGCGCGGGTTGTCGGCGTCGCCCGAGCGGCGCTCGAGCAGGGCCTCGCCTTCCTCGCGGCCGTCGCGGCCGAAGTGGGCGTGCAGCAGGTAGACCATCGCCCACAGGTGGCGGCCTTCCTCGACGTTCACCTGGAACAGGTTGCGCATGTCGTAGAGCGAGGGGCAGGTCATGCCGAGGTGGCGCTGCTGCTCGACCGAGGCCGGCTCGGTGTCGCCCTGGGTGACGATGATGCGGCGCAGGGTCGAGCGGTATTCGCCCGGCACTTCCTGCCAGGCCGGCTGGCCCTTGTGTTCGCCGAAATTGATCTTCCTGTCGGCCTCGGCCGGCGCCAGGAAGATGCCCCAGCGGTACTCGGGCATTTTCACGTAATCGAAGTGCGCCCAGCCCTTGGGGTCGACGCTGATGGCGGTGCGCAGGTAGACCTCGGCCGTCGTGGTCTTGTCCGGCCCCATCTCGTTCCACCAGTCGAGGTAGGCGGGCTGCCAGTGCTCCAGCGCGCGCTGCAGGGTCTTGTTCGAGGCGAGGTCGACGTTGTTGGGGATTTTCTGGCTGTAATCGATGCTCATGTTGTCTCTCCGTGTATTTATACGCGTTCCCAGTTGAATTTCGCTTTGGCGCCCGTGCCGTAGACCTTCAGCGCACCGGCCTCGCCGACGGCGTTCGGGCGGTTGAAGATCCAGTTCTGCCAGGCGGTGAGGCGGCCGAAGATGCGCGTGTCCATGGTCTCGCCGCCGGCGAAGCGCAGGGACGCCTCCATGCCGGTCAGCGCGTCCGGCGACAGGGCGGTGCGCTCCTCGATGGCGATGCGCAGTTCCTCGTCCCAGTCGAGTTCGTCCGGCGTGAAGGTGACGAGGCCGAGCGCGGTGGCCTGGTCGGCTTCCAGCGACTTGCCGAGGGTGGCGCGGGCGGCCTCCACCGGCGCCTGCTCGCCCGCGAAGCGGGTGGCGAGGCGCGACAGGCCGTTGTTCATCGGATAGAGGCCGAAGTTGGCTTCCGACAGCGCCACCTTCGGCGCGCGCGCGAAGTCGTCCTCGATCTTCAGCATGAAGCTGCGGTCGGCGGCGAGCGCCAGCTCGAAGAACAGGCCGCCGAAGCAGGAGCCCTCGTCGAGCACGGCGAACATCGAGCGCGAGGAGACGTCGAGGCGGCGCAGGCAGCGGCGCAGCATGCCGATGGTCTCGCGCACGAACCAGTTGTCCCTGAACTTCGCCATCGTGGCGTCGGCTTCCAGCACGGCACTGATGTCGCCGCGCGTCCTGATCTGCCAGAGGCCGACGTCGAGGTCGTTGGTGCGCAGCATGAGGATGGCGTCGTCGAGTTCGCGCGCCATGGCCAGCGGCCACCAGCGCGCGCCCTGGGTGAGGATTTCCTCCAGCTCGTCCGGCTGGCGGCCCATCGGCGCCGTCACGGTCAGCGTCGCGGTGCGGGCCTCGCGGTCGATCTCGACGTCGACATGGTTGTAGTGGTAGCCCTTGTCGTCTTCCTTGCGGTTGAGCGGGGTGAGAGCGATGCCCTGGCCGCCCGGGCGGTCGGATTTTTTCGCGAGTTCGGCGGCGCGCGCCTTGACCATCTCCTCGAACTGCTGCGGCTTGGCGATGTGGTCGACCAGCTTCCATTCCTTCGCCCGCTCGGCGCGCACGCCCTCGGAAGTGGTGCAGAACACGTCGGCGAGGTCGCGGCGCATCTTGCGCTTGTCCACCAGGCGGGTGAGGCCGCCGGTGCCGGGCAGCACGCCGAGCAGCGGCACTTCGGGCAGGCTGACGGCGGTGGAGCGGTCGTCGATCATGGCGATCTCGTCGCAGGCCAGGGCCAGCTCGTAACCGCCGCCGGCCGTGGCGCCGTTGAGCGCCGCGAGGAACTTCAGCCCGGAGTGTTCGCTGGAATCCTCCAGGCCGTTGCGGGTCTCGTTGGTGAACTTGCAGAAGTTCACTTTCCAGGCATGCGAGGACAGGCCCAGCATGTAGATGTTGGCGCCCGAGCAGAACATGCGCGGCTTGGCGCTGGTGATGACAACGCACTTGACTTCGGGATGCTCGAAGCGCAGGCGCTGCGCCGCGTCGTTCAATTCGATATCGACGCCGAGATCATAGGAATTCAACTTGAGCTTGTAGCCGGGACGGATGCCGCCATCCTCCTGGATGTCGAGCACCAGCCGGGCAACGGGACCGCCATCGGTCGTCAGCTTCCAATGCCGGTACTTTGCCGGCTCGGTTTCGTAAATGACCAGCGTGGGGTCGGGGGTGGTCGAGGTGTTCAAGGCAGTCTCCGGGGCAGCCGAAACGGCATGTGCAATATATTGCTATTTCTTGATCGACATCGTCAACAATGATTTTCATCAATTTTGGCAATTATTTTATAATCCCTTTTCCAATAAGGTGATAATGCATCGGTAGCGAAAAAGCGACCATGTACTATATTGCCTGCATTTCGAGAGGAGGCCAGCATGACCGCCGATGACTTCGTTCGCCTGATCGCCGACGTGACATGCGCGATCGCCGGAAAACCCGTCGATGCCGCGTTGGAGGACGATCTCAACCAGCGCTTCCCCGCCGACGGCGCGGTGGTCGCCGGGATCGCCGCCGCCTGCCGGGAAGGCTCGGCCGCCGGCTGGTTGTGCCATCGCGAGCAGGGCGGCATACGTTTCGGCCGCGTGGCCAAGCCGTCGCCGGAATTGCACGGCTACTCGATCGATGTCGTCGACATGAACGAGGTCGCCGGCCCGCACCACAGCCATCCGAATGGCGAGATCGACCTGATCATGCCGACGGAAGGCGACGCCAGGTTCGACGGGCGCGGCGCCGGCTGGCTGGTGTATCCGCCCGGCAGCAGCCATCGGCCCACGGTCGCCGGTGGCCGCGCCTTCGTGCTCTATCTCCTGCCCGGCGGCGCCATCGAGTTCACGCGCTGAGCCAGATGAACTTCCTCACCATCGACGGCCGGCGCATCGAATACGTCCGCCTGCCTTCCAGCCACCCGCGCGACCGCGCGCCGGCGATGGTTTTCCTGCACGAGGGGCTGGGCTCGCTGTCGATGTGGCGGGACTTTCCCCAGCAAGTAGCCGATGCCTGCGGCTGCGAGGCGATCGTCTATTCGCGCCACGGCTATGGGCGCTCGGACCCGCTCACGGAAAAGCGCGCGCCCGACTTCATGCACCATGAAGCGCGCGTCTGCCTGCCGCGACTGCTGGACCAGCTCGGGCTCGAACGTCCCATCCTGTTCGGCCACAGCGACGGCGCGTCCATCGCGCTGATCCACGCCGGCGGCACGGCGCGGCCGCCGACGGCGACCGTTGTCATGGCGCCGCACGTGCTCGTCGAGGACATTTCCATCCGCAGCATCGCCAAGGCGCGCGACGCCTATCTCTCGACCGACCTCAGGACGCGCCTCGCCAGGTATCACGCCGATCCGGACTCGGCGTTCCGGGGCTGGAACGACATCTGGCTCGACCCGGCCTTCCGCGACTGGAACATCGAGGACTGCCTGCCCGGCATCGCCTGCCCGGTGCTGGCCATCCAGGGCGAGGACGACGAATACGGCACCATGGACCAGATCGAGCGCATCGCCCGCCAATGCCGCGATGTCGAACTGGTCAGGCTGGCCGATTGCCGCCACTCGCCGCACAAGGACCAGCCGCGACAGGTGATCGCCACCGTCGCCGAATTCGTCGCCCGGATCCTCGATTAGCCGTTCTTGACGCCGCTGACCACATGGCCGGCCGGCCCGGCCGCCGCCGCCGATTCGCAGTGGCCCGCCTGGTCGTCGAAGAAGAAATCGGGCTGAAACTCCTTGAGGAAGACGCCCTTGTCCAGCCCGCCGAGGAACATCGCCTCGTCGACTTCGATATCCCAGTCCATCAGCGTGCGCACCGCGCGCTCGTGGGCCGGCGCGCTGCGCGCCGTGACCAGCGCGGTGCGGATGCGCATCGGCAGCGTGCCGGCGGCTTGCAGCCGGTGCAAGGCCTCGAGCAGGGGCTTGAACGGACCCGCCGGCAGCGGCCGCCGCACGTGCTGGCGCTCGTGGGCGACGAAGGCGGGCAGGCCGTCGCGCTGGTAGATCCGCTCGGCCTCGTCGGAGAACAGCACGGCGTCGCCGTCGAAGGCGATGCGCACCT
>CAZRRI010000008.1:0-59955 GCA_964602565.1 uncultured Rhodocyclaceae bacterium
GCATGCTGATGGCCGCGCTGCGCCTCAACATCCCGGCGATCTTCGTCTCCGGCGGGCCGATGGAAGCCGGCAAGGTGAAGTGGCACGGCGAATACCGCATGGTCGACCTGATCGACGCGATGATCGAGGCGGCCGACAGCAAGAACAGCGACAAGGAAGTCGCCGCGATGGAACGCTCGGCCTGCCCGACCTGCGGCTCGTGTTCCGGCATGTTCACCGCCAACTCGATGAACTGCCTGACCGAGGCGCTGGGCCTGTCGCTGCCCGGCAACGGCTCGCTGGTCGCCACGCATGCCGACCGCGAGATGCTGTTCGTCAAGGCCGGCCGGCTGATCGTCGACCTGTGCAAGCGGTACTACGGGCAGGACGATGCCAGCGTCCTGCCGCGCAGCATCGCCAGCTTCGCCGCCTTCGAGAACGCCATGTCGCTCGACATCGCCATGGGCGGCTCGACCAACACCGTTCTGCACCTGCTGGCCGCCGCGCAGGAAGCCGGCGTGAACTTCACCATGGCCGACATCGACCGCATGTCGCGCAAGGTGCCCTGCCTCGCCAAGGTCGCGCCGGCCACGCAGAAGTACCACATGGAAGATGTGCATCGCGCCGGCGGCATCATGGCCATCCTCGGCGAGCTCGACCGCGCCGGCCTGCTCAACCGCGAATGCCCGACCGTGCTCTACCCGACGTTGGGCGAGCAGCTCGACTGCTGCGATGTCGTGCGCAACAAGAGCAAGCCGGTGCACGACTACTATCGCGCCGCACCGGGCGGCGTGCCGACGCAGGTGGCCTTCTCGCAATCCCGCCGCTACCCGGCGCTCGACCTCGACCGCGCCAACGGATGTATTCGGAATCAAGCCAATGCCTACTCGCAGGACGGCGGCCTCGCCGTGCTGTTCGGCAACATCGCCGAGAAGGGCTGCATCGTCAAGACCGCCGGCGTCGACGAGTCCATCCTCAAATTCACCGGCCGCGCGCGGGTCTGCGAATCGCAGGAGGAGGCGGTGGAAAAAATTCTCGCCGGCAAGATCGTCGCGGGCGACGTGGTGGTGATCCGCTACGAAGGCCCGAAGGGCGGCCCCGGCATGCAGGAGATGCTCTACCCGACCTCGTACCTCAAGTCGATGGGCCTCGGCAAGCAATGCGCGCTGCTCACCGACGGCCGCTTCTCAGGCGGCACCTCGGGCCTGTCCATCGGCCACGCCTCGCCCGAGGCGGCGGCCGGCGGTGCGATCGGCCTCGTCGAGGAAGGCGACACCATCGAGATCGACATCCCCAACCGGCGCATCCACCTCGCCGTCGAAAAGTCAGTCCTGGCGGCACGCCGCGCGGCGATGAAAGCGAAGGGCGTGGACGCCTGGAAGCCGGCCGCGCGCGCGCGCCCCGTCTCGGCGGCGCTGCGCGCCTACGCGGCGATGGCGACCAGCGCCGACATGGGCGCGGTGCGCGACGTGTCCAAGATAGGCTCGTAAGCGGTTTTCACGACTTCCACGCCGGCCGCCGGCGGCGCGCGCCGGGCGGGCAATGCTGACGTGTTATGATCTGGACATTTTCTGCGATGGGTGTGGCGATGTCGGGACGAAGAACAGTTTTGCTGCTGGCGCTTTTCTCGTTGAGCGTTCAGGCGCAGGTCTACAGGTGGGTGGACGACAAGGGCAAGGTGCACTATGGCGACCGGCCCATCGCCAAGGAAGTCAGGAACGTGCCGGTACTGCGCGAAGCGAAGCGACAGGACTCGGTGCCGCAACCGGGGATGACGGCCGAGGAAGTTCGCAAGCGTTACGGTGAACCGGAGCGAGTGCAGAAAACCAGCACGAAGAATGGCGTGACGCTGGTATGGACGTACCGCAAATCGAAACTGTCGAGCCAGGACTTCGTCGTCAAGATCGAAGGCGGCGAGGTTGTCGAAGTGCTTACCGACACGGCGGCAAGCGCTCCTCCGATGGCGGCGGCGCCGCAGGCGCCGGCGGGCAACGTCTCGGACCAGGGACGCTTTGCCGTCAGCGAGAGCGATCGCGCCGCGGCGCTGGAGGACGAGGCGCGGCGGGAGGCGGCGGAAAAGAATCGACGTTGCGCCGCCCTGCGCGAGAACATGCAGAGCATCGAGAACCAGGAGCGGCGCGGTGGCTCCGCCGCGACCATGGACAGGCTGCGTGAGGAAAAGCGCAAGTACGGCGACCAGGCATGGTCGCAGGGATGCTGATCGCAATCGTCGACCAGCCACCAGATGCTCACCGGCCGCGCCGGCGGCTGGCCGCTGGAACTGCTCAACTAGCGCCGTCCCGCCAACGCTGATTTTCGCGCAAGCGGAACGTCCGCCTCGTCGCGCACTCAGCCTACGTGTTGCGCCGCCTCCACTGACCCAGCATGGCCAGACCGGGCAGCATCAGCCACAGCGTGCCCGGCAACGGGACGGTGCCGCCGCCCGGATCGGCGGGAACGACAGCCACGGCGGTTCTGAAAAGGGCATACCCCCTGAAACTGGCGCTATTGCTCCCAAAAGAGTCATGCCAGATTTGCTGGGCGCCGGATGCCGGCGACAAGTCCCCCCAAGGGGATGAACCGTCCGGAGCGCTCATCCCCACCCCGCCCCATGCGCCTGACTGGATCAGCGCCTGAACCTGCGCGACAGTCGGATCCTTGATCGAGGCGTCGTATTTGCTGAGCCAGTCCGTGGTGTTGGAGACCAGCTTCGTGCCGCCGATGTCGAACTCGCCGATCCACATGTGAGGCGCACCATAGGAAGTCGAATCCCATGCGGCCACATATATGTAATCGCCGGCGCCGCTGGTGGCGCGCGCTGTTCAATACCTAGAACTTGCCTGCCTGGTAGTCGCGGACCGCCGCGACGATTTCCTCGTGCGTGTTCATCACGAACGGGCCGTGCTGGACGATGGGCTCGTTGAGCGGCTTGCCGGCGACGAGGATCGCCTTGGCGGTGGTGCCGGCCTCGATGACCACCTTGCCGGCATCGGGCGAATTGGCCAGGATCGCCATCTGCCGCTCGCGCACCGGCTTGCCGCCAATTCCGATGTCGCCGCGATAAACGACGACGAATGCGTTGTGCTCCGGCGGCAGCCGTTGCTCGAAGCGGCTGCCCGCCGGCAGGTGCAGGTCGAGGTAGAGCGGCTCGGTGACGGGCCGCGTGATGGCGCCTCGCCGCGCCTGACTTTCGCCGGCAATGATGCGCACGGTTACCCCCTCGGGCGTGGTGAACTCGGGGATGTCCGGCGACTGGAAATCGCGGTACCAGGGCGCGGCCATCTTGTCGGCGGCGGGCAGGTTGAGCCAGAGCTGGAAGCCTTCCATGGCGCCGTTTTCCTGCTCGGGCATTTCCGAATGGACGATGCCGCGGCCGGCGGTCATCCACTGGATGCCGCCGTTTTCCAGCAGTCCTTCATGGCCGGCGTTGTCGCGATGGCGCATGCGGCCGGCGATCATGTAGGTCACCGTCTCGAAGCCGCGATGCGGATGATCGGGGAAGCCGGCGATGTAGTCCTTCGGGTCGTCGCTGCGGAAAATGTCGAGCATCAGGAAGGGGTCGAGCCGGCGCTGCTGCGCCTGGGTCAGGATGCGCGTGATGCGCACCCCGGCGCCATCCGTGACCTGCTGGCCGGTGACGATGCTTTCGATGGTTCGAGCGTTCATGGCGCTTCCTCCGGCATGTCCCTGTTGCGCACAAGGACCAAAGTCAACTAGATTACTCGGCAATACTGCGCCGAGGAAATCCGGATGGCCAACCGACTTGCCGGGGAGACTTCTCCCTACCTGCTTCAACATGCCGACAATCCCGTCGATTGGCATCCCTGGGGTGAGCAGGCGCTCACTCTGGCGCGGGAACGGAACCGGCCGATTTTGCTCTCGATCGGCTACTCCGCCTGCCACTGGTGCCACGTGATGGCGCACGAGTCGTTCGAGGATGCGGAAGTCGCGGCCGTGATGAACGAGTTGTTCGTGAACATCAAGGTCGATCGCGAGGAGCGGCCCGACCTCGACCAGATCTACCAGACCGCCCACCAGATGCTCACCGGCCGCGCCGGCGGCTGGCCGCTGACCATGTTCCTGACGCCGGACGGCACGCCTTTCCACGGCGGCACCTATTTCCCGAAGACGCCGCGCCACGGCCTGCCCGCGTTCCCCGACATCTGCCGGCGCATCGCCGAGATCCACGCCAGCCGCGCCGACGATGTCGCCAGCCAGAACCGATCGCTGCGCGACATGCTCGCCGACACCTTGCCGCCGCCGGCGTCGAAAGTCAGTCTCGACGACACGCCGATCCAGATCGGCCGCGACTTCCTCCTGCGTAATTTCGATTCCCGCTTCGGCGGTTTCCGCGGCGCGCCGAAGTTTCCCCAGGCGACCGACCTCGCCTTCCTCCTTCGGCGGGCGGCGCAGGATGACGACCGTGCCAGGGAGGCGGTGGTGACGACGCTGACGCGCATGGCGGAGGGCGGCATCCACGATCACCTGGGCGGCGGCTTTTGCCGCTACAGCGTCGACGAGCGCTGGGAAATTCCGCACTTCGAGAAAATGCTCTACGACAACGGCCCGCTGCTCGCGCTCTATGCCGATGCGTGGGCGCTCTGTCGCGAGCCGCTGTTCGCCCGCGTCGTCGAGGAAACGGTCGAATGGGCGCTGCGCGAAATGCAGCTTCCGGAAGGCGGCTTCGCCTCCTCGCTCGACGCCGACTCCGAAGGCGAGGAGGGCCGCTACTACGTCTGGGATCGCGCCGAGATACGCGCGCTGCTGACGGACGAGGAATGGCGGGTGGCGAGCCGTCACTGGGGCCTCGACAGCCCGCCCAACTTCGAGAACGCGCATTGGCATCTGTGTGTCGCGGCGCATCCGCCGGCCACCGACGAGGCGCTGCTCGCCTCGGCCCGGGCGAAGCTGTTCGCCCGCCGCGAAACCCGGGTGCGGCCGGGGCGCGACGACAAGGTGCTGACGGCCTGGAACGCGCTCATGATCGAGGGCCTGGCGCATGCCGCGCGCGTGTTCGAGCGGCCCGGCTGGCTCGTCCCGGCGCGGCGCGCGCTGGAATTCCTGCGCACCGGCTTGTGGCGCGACGGGCGGCTGCTCGCCACGGCGAGGAACGGCAAGGCGCATCTTCCCGCCTACCTCGACGACCACGCGTTTCTCCTCGCGGCCCTGCTCGAAATGATGAAGTGCGAAACGCGGCCGGCGGATGCCGAATGGGCGGCGCGGCTCGCGGACACGCTGCTCGACCGCTTCGAGGACAAGAAGGCCGGCGGCTTCTATTTCACCGCGAACGATCACGAGTCGCTGATCCATCGGCCAAAGTCCGCCCACGACAATGCCATGCCCGCCGGCAATGCCGTCGCGGCGCTTGCCCTGTTGCGTTTCGGCCGCCTGTCCGGCGAAACCCGTCATATCGAGGCGGCGGAGCGGACATTGCATCTTTTCGATCCCCTGCTTCGGCAGAGCAGCGGCGTCTCCTCGATGCTCATGGCGCTGGAAGAGGCGTTGCAGCCCGCGGCGGCCCAGCCCGTCAACCCGTTTGCCTGCACCGACGTTACTTGTCCCGTGCCCGGACAAGTTTTGCAAGCACGTTGAATTCCGTTAGACTTAACCGCTTTTTTGTTGCAGCAACCCAACCAACAACCTTTTCCGAGGACCCCTCAATGAAACTGTTTGCCGCCACCCTGTTCGCCGCGACCGCGCTGGTCGCCACCAACGCCATGGCCAACGCCGACCTGGCCAAGAAGAGCAATTGCCTCTCCTGCCACGCGACTGACAAGAAGCTGGTCGGCCCGTCCTACAAGGACATCGCCAAGAAGTACGCCGGCCAGAAGGATGCCGAGGCCATGCTGGTCGACAAGGTCAAGAAGGGCGGCAAGGGCAACTGGGGCGCGATTCCGATGCCGCCGAACGCCAACGTCAAGGATCCCGACGTCCAGACCCTGGTCAAGTGGATCCTGGCCGGCGCCAACTAAGCGCCGCCCGACCCGACAAAAAACCCGCCGCGGCGGGTTTTTTGTTGTCCGCCGCTCGATTGACAACGCCGGGGTGCCCAAGCAGAATCGGCCGCGCCCCGCCACTCCGGAGAACATCATGCCCATGATCGTCAAGACGCTCTCGGCCGCGGTCGCGGCTGCCCTCATCGTCGTCGCCTGCGGCAAGAAGGACGAGGCCAAGTCCGTCGCCCAGGCGCCGGGCGCGCCGCTGGTCGTCAAGCTCGGCCACTCGGCGCCGCTGACCGGCCCGCAGGCGCATATCGGCAAGGACAACGAGAATGGCGCGCGCATGGCGGTCGACGACGTCAATGCCGCCGGCATCAAGATCGGCGATCGGCCGCTCAGGATCGAATTGCAGGGCGAGGACGACCAGGCCGATCCCAAGCAGGGCATCCTGGTGGCGCAGAAGCTGGTCGACGCCAAGGTCAATGCCGTCATCGGCCACCTCAATTCCGGCACGACGATCCCGGCGTCGAAGATCTATCATGACGCAGGCATTGCCCAGGTCTCGCCGTCGGCCACCAACCCGACCTACACGCATCAGGGATTCAAGACTGCTTTCCGCGTCATGGCCAACGACGAGCAGCAGGGCCGGGTGCTCGGCGCCTATGCCGGCAGCCAGCTGAAGGCGAAGACCGTCGCCATCGTCGACGACAAGACCGCCTATGGCGAGGGACTCGCCACGGAGTTCAAGAAGGCCGCGATCGCGGCCGGCGTCCAGGTCGTGGCCGAAGAGCACACCGACGACAAGGCGGTGGACTTCAAGGCCATCCTCACCAAGATCAAGGGCAAAAAGCCGGACCTGATCTTCTACGGCGGCATGGACCCGCAGGCCGCGCCGATGGCCAAGCAGATGAAGGAACTCGGTGTCGGCGCCAGACTGCTGATGGGCGACGGCGGCTGCACCACCGAGTTCGTCAAGAACGCCGGCGACGCGGCCGAGGGCCATTACTGCTCGCTGCCGGGCATTCCCTACGAGAACATGCCCGGCGGCCCCAGGTTCATCGAGCGGTTCAAGGCCAAGTATGGCGATATCCAGCTCTACGCGCCCTACGCCTACGACGCCGTGATGGTGATCGTCGAAGCGGTGAAGCGCGCGCAGTCGGCCGAGCCGGCGAAGATTCTCGCCGAGGTGCCGAGGACGGATTACCAGGGCGTCACCACCCGCATCCAGTTCGACGCGAACGGCGACCTCAAGGACGGCGCGGTCAGTCTCTACGTCGCAAGGGGCGGCAAGTGGGCGGCGCTGGAAACCGTCGGGGGCGTGGCCGCGCCAGCCCAGCAGGGCATGAGCGGCATGTCGGGAATGAGCGGCATGGCGGGCATGGCGGGAATGGCCGGCATGGGTGGAATGGCGGGCATGGCGGCCGGCATGGCGGGAATGGCCGGCGCCGCGGCCTCGGCTGTCACGCCCGGCGGCAAGTAGCAAGCCCGGAAATCGGGCTATTGAAAGGCGCCCGGCAAAGCGTGGGCGCCTTTTGACATCCGCGCCGTGGATATCTTCCTTCAGCAGCTGATCAACGGCCTGACGCTGGGCAGCATCTACGCCCTGGTGGCGCTGGGCTACACGATGGTCTACGGCATCCTCGGACTGATCAACTTCGCCCACGGCGAAGTGGTGATGATCGGCGCGCTGTCATCACTGACTTTCGTGCGCCTGCTGGAGAACAGCGGCCTGCCCGGCCCGCTGGTGCTGCTGGTCGGATTGCTGCTCGCGGCACTGGTGTGCATGACGCTCGGCTTCACGATCGAGCGCGTCGCCTACCGGCCGCTGCGCAACGCGCCCCGACTGGCGCCGCTGATCACGGCCATCGGCGTATCCATCGTCCTGCAGCAGCTGGCCATGCTGGTCTGGGGGCGCAGCTACCATCCCGTGCCGGCCTTGCTGCCGACCGGGCGGCATGAATTCCTCGGCGCGTCCTTCACCAACGTGCAGGTGGTCATCGTCGTCGTTGCCGCGCTGACCATGGCCGGCCTGATGCTGCTGGTCAATCGCACACGCATGGGCCGGGCGATGCGCGCGACGGCGGAAAATCCCGCCATCGCCGGCCTGATGGGCGTCGACGCGAACCGTGTCATCTCGCTCACCTTCGTCATCGGCTCGGGCCTCGCGGCCCTGGCCGGCGTGCTGGTGTCGGCCAACTACGGCATCGCCCACTACCACATGGGCTTCATCCTCGGCCTCAAGGCTTTCACCGCCGCCGTGCTCGGTGGCATCGGCAATCTCGGCGGGGCGATGGTCGGCGGCGTGCTGCTCGGCGTCATCGAGGCGCTCGGCGCGGGCTATATCGGCGACATCACCGGCGGCGTGCTCGGCTCGCACTATCAGGATGTTTTCGCCTTTTTCGTCCTCATCGTCGTGCTGATCTTCCGGCCATCGGGCCTGATGGGCGAGAAGGTCGCGGAGCGGGCATGACGCCGAAGCGGAAATCCTGGCTCGGCATGGCGCTGATCGGTACGGCGCTGGCACTGGCGCCGCTCGTGGTCGGCGCCTCCCTGGGCAACGCCTGGGTGCGCGTGCTCGACTTCGCGGCGCTCTACATCATGCTGGCGCTCGGCCTCAACATCGTGGTCGGTTTCGCCGGCCTGCTCGACCTCGGCTACATCGCCTTCTACGCCGTCGGCGCCTATCTCTACGCGCTGCTCACCTCGCCGCACTTCGGCCTGCATTGGCCGGCCTGGGCGATCCTGCCGCTCGGCGCCGCGGTCGCCGGACTCTTCGGCGTGCTGCTGGGCGCGCCGACGCTGCGCCTGCGCGGCGACTACCTCGCCATCGTCACGCTCGGCTTCGGCGAGATCATCCGTATCTTCCTCAACAACCTCAACAAGCCCGTCAATATCACCAACGGCCCGAAGGGCATCGCGCGCATCGACCCGATCTCCGTTTTCGGCCAGCCATTGTCCAAGTCGATCGAGATCGGCGGCTACACGATCTCCGGCGTGACGCTCTACTACTACCTCTTCGTCGTTCTGGCGCTGGGCATCGTTTTCGTCGGCATCCGGCTTCAGGACTCGCGCATCGGCCGCGCCTGGGTGGCGATCCGCGAGGACGAGATTGCCGCGAAAGCCTGCGGCATCGATACGCGCAACGTCAAGCTGCTCGCCTTCGCCATGGGCGCGTCGTTCGGCGGCGTGGCGGGCGGGCTGTTCGCGGGCTTTCAGGAGTTCGTTTCGCCCGAGAGCTTCGGCCTCATGGAGTCGATCATGGTGCTGTGCATGGTCGTGCTCGGCGGCATGGGCCACATTCCCGGCGTGATCCTCGGCGGCCTGCTGCTCACCGTCCTGCCCGAGGCCTTCCGCCATGGCGCCGGGCCCGCGCAGATGGCGCTGTTCGGCAAGGTCCTGCTCGATCCCGAGGCGCTGCGCATGCTGCTGTTCGGCCTGGCGCTGATCGCCGTCATGCTCTACCGGCCGGCCGGCCTCTGGCCGGAATCGCGCCATCGCCGGGAACTGGCGAAATGAACGCCTTGCTGGAAGCGCGCAAGGTTTCCAAGAGCTTCGGCGGCGTGCAGGCGCTCAAGGATGTGTCGCTCACCATCGGCGCCGGCGAAATCTACGGGCTGATCGGTCCCAACGGCGCCGGCAAGACCACGTTCTTCAATGTGCTGACGGGCCTGTATCCGCGCGACGGCGGCGAAGTGAGCTTCGCCAGCGCGCCGCTCGATCTCGGCAGCCCGCATCGCGTGGCGAAGGCCGGCATCGCCCGCACCTTCCAGAACATCCGCCTGTTCGGCAACATGACCGCGCGCGAAAACGTCATGGTCGGCCGCCATGTGCGCACGCGCGCCAACGTCATCGGCGCCGTGCTGCGCAACCGGGCGACGCGCGACGAGGAGGCAGCCATCCGCCGGCGCGCCGACGAACTGTTGCATTACGTCGGCATCGCCGACCGGGCCGATGACATCGCGCGCCATCTTTCCTACGGCGACCAGCGCCGGCTGGAGATCGCCCGCGCACTGGCCACGGAACCACGCCTGCTGGCGCTCGACGAACCGGCCGCCGGCATGAACGCGACCGAGACCGAGGGCCTGAAAGCGCTGATCGAAGGCCTGCGTGCCGACGGCCTGACCGTGTTGCTGATCGAGCACGACGTCAAGCTGGTCATGGGCCTGTGCGACCGGGTCGCCGTGCTCGATTACGGCGAGAAGATCGCCGAGGACGTGCCTGCCGTGGTGCAAAAGAACCCGCAAGTGATAGAGGCCTATTTGGGCGGTGGCCATGTCTGACGCAATCGCTCGCGCAGCGAGCCCGGATAGTCACCCCCTTCCCCGGGAAGGGGGTGGGGGGGAAGGCCGTCCCCTGCTTGCCGTAACGGACCTTCAGGTCCGTTACGGCGGCATTGCCGCCGTCAAGGGCATCTCGCTTGCCGTCGAGGCCGGCGAAATGGTCTGCCTGATCGGTGCCAACGGCGCGGGCAAGACGACGACGCTGAAGGCGCTGGCGCGCATGCTGCCGGCGCGCGGCGAAATTCACTATCGCGGCGAACGCATCGACGACATGCCGAGCCACGCGTTGATTTCGCGCGGCCTGGCGCTGGTGCCGGAAGGACGCGGCGTGTTCTCACGGCTGACTGTCGCGGAGAACCTGGCGATGGGCGCCTATCACCGCGGCGATGCCGAGGTGGCGGCCGATCTCGAGCGCATTCACGAACTGCTGCCACGGCTGAAGGAACGGGCGAATCAGCTGGCCGGTACCCTGTCGGGCGGCGAGCAGCAGATGCTGGCGATCGGCCGCGCGCTCATGGGTCGGCCGAAGATGCTGCTGCTCGACGAGCCCTCGATGGGCTTGGCGCCGTTGATGGTGCGGAAGGTGTTCGAGGTGATCCGGGCCGTCGCGGCGCAGGGCGTGACGATATTGCTGGTCGAGCAGAACGCGCGCCTGGCGCTGGAGGTCTGCCAGCGCGGCTACGTGATGGAAAGCGGCCGCATCACCCTGGCCGACAATTCGTCCGCGCTCGCCGACGACGAGCGCGTGCGCGCCGCCTATCTGGGTGCGTGATCAGTTGAACTGGATCGAGTCGGCGAAGCTGAGGGCCGCGAGCTGGGCGTGGTTGAGCGCCGCCATGCCGATGCCGAGCTTGCCCGCCTTCGCCGTGATCGCCTCGGCGCTGTCGTTTTCGCAGGCCAGCGCGAGATCGAGCAGCGGCGCGTAGGCGCCTTCGCGCTTCAGCAGGGCGTCGGCGATCGGCTCGGGCAGGTGCATTTCCTGAAGCACGGCGTTGATGCGCACGCCCAGCAGCACGTCGAGCAGCGAGAAGGCGCCGGTGATGAACAGGTTGTCGAGCGTCGAGCGATCGAAGAATTCCTTGCCCAGCACTTCCATCAGATGACCGCGGGCGATGGCCGTCTGCATCAGCGCCGCCGCCGAGGCGTCGCGGCTGGCGGTGACCAGCAGCAGCGACAGCCACTTGTTCAGCTTGTCGTAGCCGAGAATGGTGACGGCGTGGCGGAACGATTCGATTTCGCACGACAGGCCGAAGCCGGCCGAGTTGATGTAGCGCAGCAGCTTGTAGGACAAGGCGACATCCTGCTTGAGCGCCGTCTCGATTTCCTTGACCTCGGCGTTGCGCCGCACGAGGTTGAGCACGCGCACGATCTGGGCGTGGCCGGGGTTCAGCTTTTCGGCCATCGGCCGGCCGTGCAGGAAGAACCAGCCGGTGGCGCCGGCGTAGCCGTTCTCCATCGCCTCGGCGAAGGACTTGACGTCGGCCAGCCCCTTGGCCAGCGCGATGCCCGGCGCGCGCGCCAGGCGCGGATGCGCGCCGGCGTCGGCGAGGAGGAAGCGGAAGCCGGGCGCCGGCGACAACGCCATGCCCGGCGCATAGCCGTCGAGGCACAGCGGCAGGTCGACTTGCGCGGCGGCGGCCAGGAACTCGTTGCCGGCGGCGGTGCCCAGGCTCGCGGCGGGAATCTCGACCATCGCATTCTCCGGCGGCTGCCAGGCCAGCAGGTTCCGGTCGGGCAGGCAGCCGGCCAGGCCGACGAAAACGCTGTGCGCCTGCGGCCAGACGTCGGCGACCATGGCCAGCGTCTCGGCGGCTTCCGCCGCCGTCGCGGCATGGACGGTCAGGCGCGAGGCGGTGATGGCTTTCTGGCGGTTGAGGACCGGTTCGCGGCGGATCACGGTAGCCATCATTTCCCCTCGGTGCGCGCGGCGTAGGAAAAGATGTCGGCGAAAAACTCGTCGGCCGGCAGGCCGCGGGCGATGAAATCGCGCTGCGCCGCTTCGACCATCACCGGCGCGCCGCAGACATAGGCCTGGTGTCCGGAAAGATCCTGGAAGTCCTCGAGCACCGCCAGATGGACGAAGCCGGTGCGGCCGGTCCAGGCATCGGCCGGCGTCGGCTCGGACAGCACCGGCACATAGCTGATGTTCGGATGCGCCGCCGCCCATTGCGGCGGCAGCTCGGGCAGGTACAGTTCGGCGCGGTTCTTGGCACCCCAGTAGAACGCGATCGGGCGCGTGATTTTGTTGTGGATGGCGTGCTCGATCAGCGCCTTGATCGGCGCGAAGCCGGTGCCGCCGGCGACCATGACGATCGGCTTGCCGGAATCCTCGCGCAGATGGAAGGTGCCGAGCGGCCCCTCGAAGCGCAGGATGTCCTTGAGCTTCATCGCCGTGAATACATGGTCGGTGAAATTGCCGCCGGGCACGTGGCGCAAGTGCAGCTCGATGATCTCGTCCTCGTGCGGCGCGTTGGCCATCGAGAAGGCGCGGCGCTTGCCCTCGGGCAGCAGGAACTCGATGTACTGGCCCGCCAGGAACTGCAAGCGCTCGTTGCTCGGCAGCTTGAGCTTGAGCATCATGACATCGTCGGCCAGCCGGCGCATTTCGTGCACCCGGCAGGGCATGGTCCTGACCGGGATGTCGTTCTGGCCGCTGACTTCGCGCACTTCCAGCGTCACGGCCGACAGCGCCTTGGCGCAGCAGGTGAGCACGTGGTCGTGGCGTTCGGCCGCCGGCAGCGCTTGTTCCTGCGCCTTGCCGTGATCGACGCTGCCTTCGATCAGGCGCGCCTTGCAGGTGCCGCAGGCGCCGTCGCGGCAGCCGTAGGGCAGGGTGAGGCCGGCGTCGAGCGCCGATTGCAACAGGGTGGCGTCGCCGGCGGTCTCGTAGGTGTGGCCGCTGGGCTTCAGGGTGACTTGGTAGGCCATGCGATAATCGTCCGGTGCAAAGACTGCTTATTGTGGGTTGTGGCGACGTGATGCGCCGCGCGCTGCCCGATCTGATCCGCCGCTGGCGCGTCTATGCCCTGGTGAGGGAACGCGACGCGGAACTCGCCTCCTTCGGCGTGATCCAGATCGTCGGCGATCTGGACCGGCGTTCGAGCCTGCGTCGCCTTGCCGGTCTGGCGCATGCCGTCATCCACAGTTCGCCGCCTCCCGATCACGGCGATGACGACCCGCGCACGCGGCATCTGATCGCGGTATTGCGCCGCGGCAGTCTACCACGCCGCCTGGTCTACATCAGCACCAGCGGCGTCTATGGCGATTGCGCGGGCCAGCGCGTCGCCGAAACCCGGCCGGCGCGGCCGGCCACGGCGCGGGCGCGCCGCCGCGTCGCCGCCGAAAGTCAGTGGCGGCGATACGCCGCCCGCTCGGGCGCCCGCGTCGCCATCCTGCGCGCACCCGGCATCTACGCCGCCGACCGCCTGCCGCTCGACCGCGTCAGGAAAGGCTTGCCGGTGCTGCACGCCGCCGAGGATTCCTGGACCAACCACATCCATGCCGAAGACCTCGGACGCGCCTGCGTGGCGGCGCTGGCGCGCGGGCGGACCGGCCGCGCCTACAACGCCAGCGACGATTCCGAGCTGCGCATGGGCGACTGGTTCGACAAGCTGGCCGATGCGTTCCATCTGGCGCGGCCGCCGAGAGTCAGCCGCGGCGAGGCGCCGAAGTGGCTGTCGCCGGCCATGCTCTCCTTCATGAACGAATCGCGCCGCCTCGATAATTCTCGGCTCAAGCGCGAGCTGCGCTTCCGCTTCCGCTATCCGACGGTCGATGCCGGCATCGCCGCCACCAAGGAAAAACCATGCTCTGGGTGAAATCCTTCCACATCTTCTTCGTCGTCGCCTGGTTCGCCGGCCTGTTCTATCTGCCGCGCATCTTCGTCAACCTGGCCATGGTTCCCGCGGGCGACAGCCCCGAGCGCGAGCGCCTGTTGCTGATGGCGCGCAAGCTCTACAGGTTCGTCACGCCGATCGGGCTGCTGGCCGTTATCTTCGGCCTCTGGATGTGGTTCGGCTTCGGCTTCGCCGGCGGCTGGCTGCATGTCAAGACGGCGCTGGTCGTGGTGCTGCTCGGCTACCATTTCTACTGCGGCAAGCTCTATCGCGACTTCGCCGCCGGACGCAACACGCGCTCGCATGTCTGGTTCCGCGTCTTCAATGAAATGCCCGTGCTGCTGCTGCTTGCGATCGTCATACTCGCGGTGGTGAAACCGTTTTGAAGCCGGAGCGCTATTTCGCGCCCTGCCCGCGCGGGCTGGAGGAAGCTCTCGCCGCCGAGGCGGCGGCGGCGGGCGGCGGCGACATCAGGCCGGTGCCGGGCGGCGTCGAGTTCTCGGGCGACAAGGCCTGCGGCTACCGGATGAACCTCGAATCGCGCATCGCCACGCGCGTGCTGCGGCGTGTCGCCACGGCTGACTATCGCAACGAGGACGATGTCTATCACCTGGTGAACGGCGTCGACTGGCCGCGCCATTTCGATGTCGAGCGCACGATCCGCATCTACGTCACGGCGCAGCGCGCGCCCGTGAAGAGCGCGGAATTCGTCACGCTGCGCGTCAAGGACGCCGTCTGCGACCGCTTCCGCGACGCCACCGGCCGCAGGCCCAGCGTGAACACCAAGTCGCCCGACGTGCGCATCCATCTGTTCCTCACCGCCGACAGGGCCACGCTCTATCTCGACACTTCCGGGGAACCGCTCTGGCAGCGCGGCCACAAGATCGCCAAGGTCGGCGCGCCGCTCAAGGAGAATCTCGCCGCCGGCATCCTGCGCCTGACCGGCTGGCAGCCCGGCACGCCGCTGCTCGACCCGATGTGCGGCTCCGGCACCTTCCTGCTGGAAGCCGCGCAGATGAGCCTCGACGATGCGCCGGGACTCGGCTGCGAGCCGGGGGAGTTCGGCTTCGAGCGCCTGCGCGGCTTCGATGCCGGCCTCTGGCGGGAGCTGCAAAAGTCAGCCGCGGCGGCACGCCGCGCGGCGGAGAGGCTGCCGATCTGGGGCTCCGACATTTCGGACGACGCGGTCGCCCGTGCCGGGCAGAACCTGGCGCACGCCGGGCTGGACGATCTCGTCACGCTGGAACGCGCGGATATCCTCGAACGGGCCGCGCCGTCGCCGAAGGGCATTCTCGTCGCCAATCCGCCGTATGGCGAGCGGCTGGGCGAAGCGGAGGAACTGGCGGCCTTCTACCCGAAGCTCGGCACCGCGCTGAAGAAGCACTTCGCGGGCTGGGACTGCTGGTTCCTCTCGGCCGATACGCGGCTGCCGAAACTCATCGGCCTCAAGCCGATGCGCAAGATTCCGCTGTTCAACGGCAATCTCGAATGCCGGCTCTACGGCTTTCGGATGGTAGCCGGCAGCAACAGGTAACCCATCCCCCGGCCCCTTCCCCTGGGAAGGGGGCTCCTCCCCGCGAGGGGAGGCCGGGAGGGGCGGGCCGTTGTCCAAGCGGAACGCTTAGACAATATCGAGATGCTTGATGCCGGCCGTCAGGTCGCGCTCGGCGGCTTCCTTGCCGTGCAGCTTGATCTGCAAGCGCAGGTCGTTCACGGAATCGGCGTTGCGCAGCGCATCCTCGTAGCTGATCTCGCCGCCCTCGTACAGATCGAACAGCGACTGGTCGAAGGTCTGCATGCCCAGCTCGCGCGATTTCTTCATGATCTCCTTGATCTCGCCGACATCGCCCTTGAAGATCAGGTCGGAAATCAGCGGCGAGTTGAGCATGATCTCCATGGCGGCGATGCGGCCCTTGCCGTCGCGCTTGGGGATCAGGCGCTGGGAGACGAAGCCGCGCACGTTGAGCGAGAGGTCCATCAAGAGCTGGTCGCGCTTCTCCTCGGGGAAGAAGTTGATGATGCGGTCGAGCGCCTGGTTGGTCGAGTTGGCGTGCAGCGAGCCCATGCACAGGTGGCCCGTTTCGGCGAAGGCGATGGCGTGCTCCATGGTTTCGCGGTCGCGGATCTCGCCGATCATGATCACGTCCGGCGCCTGGCGCAGCGTGTTCTTCAGCGCCGTTTCCCAGTCGTCGGTGTCCACGCCGACCTCGCGCTGGGTGACGATGCAGTTCTTGTGTTCATGCACGAACTCGATCGGGTCCTCGACCGTGATGATGTGGCCGTAACTGTGTTCGTTGCGGTAGCCGATCATCGCCGCCAGCGAGGTGGACTTGCCGGAGCCGGTGCCGCCGACGAACAGCACCAGGCCGCGCTTGGTCATGGCGATGTCCTTGAGCACGGGCGACAGCTTCAGTTCGTCGAAAGTCGGGATCTTGGTGTTGATGGTGCGCAGCACCAGCCCGGTGCGTGCCTGCTGGACGAAGGCGTTGCAGCGGAAGCGGCCGATGCCGGTGGGATTGATGGCGAAGTTGCATTCCTTCTTCGCCTCGAACTCGGCAGCCTGCTTGTCGTTCATGATCGCGCGCGCCAGTTCCATCGTGTGCTGCGGCGTCAGTATCTGCGTGGTCGCGGGCATGACGCGGCCATCGACCTTGATGGCGGGCGGAAAGCCGGCGGTGATGAACAGGTCGGAACCCTTCTTCTGCACCATCATGGCCAGAAGCTGGTACATGAACTTGAGGCCTTCGTCGCGTTCCATGATCGATCCTTAGCGTACCGAGCCGGGAAGCCGTATCCCCGGCCATGAAATCAGCCGGGAAAATTGTCCTTGTTCGCCGCCTTGTTGCGCGCCTCGGCCGGCGACACGATGTTCCGTCGCACCAGGTCCTGCAGGTTCTGGTCGAGCGTCTGCATGCCGAAACCCTGGCCGGTCTGGATGGCCGAGTACATCTGGGCGATCTTGTTCTCGCGGATCAGGTTGCGGATGGCCGGCGTGCCGATCATGATCTCGTGCGCGGCGACGCGGCCCATGCCGTCCTTGGTCTTGAGCAGCGTCTGCGAAATGACGGCGCGCAGCGATTCGGAAAGCATCGAGCGGACCATTTCCTTTTCCGCCGCCGGAAACACGTCGACGATCCGGTCGATGGTCTTGGCCGCCGACGATGTGTGCAGGGTGGCGAACACCAGGTGGCCGGTTTCGGCCGCGGTCATGGCCAGGCGGATGGTCTCCAGGTCGCGCATTTCGCCGACCAGGATGACATCGGGGTCCTCGCGCAGCGCCGAGCGTAGCGCGTTGGCGAAGGACAGCGTGTGCGGGCCGATCTCGCGCTGGTTGATCAGGCACTTCTTCGACTCGTGCACGAATTCGATCGGGTCCTCGACGGTGAGGATGTGGCCGTATTCGTTCTCGTTGACCTCGTCGATCATCGCCGCCAGGGTGGTCGACTTGCCCGAGCCGGTCGGGCCGGTGACCAGCACGATGCCGCGCGGCTGGTTCGAGATCTCCTTGAATATCTTCGGCGCGTTGAGCTGTTCGAGCGTCAGCACCTTGGAGGGAATGGTGCGGAACACCGCGCCGGCGCCGCGGTTCTGGACGTAGGCATTGACGCGGAAGCGCGCCAGGCTGGGCACCTCGAACGAAAAGTCGCATTCCAGCATTTCCTCGTAATGCTTGCGCTGGTTGTCGTTCATGATGTCGTACACCATGGCGTGCACGTCCTTGTGCTCCATCGGCGGCAGGTTGATGCGGCGCACGTCGCCGTGCACACGGATCATCGGCGGCAACCCGGAGGAAAGATGCAGGTCGGAAGCCTTGTTCTTGACACTGAAGGCGAGCAGTTCGGTGATGTCCATGAGCGGGTGATTCCGTGGCTGGGCGGTGTTGGCTTGACGGCGGCTTGGGTATACTGAGGCCGATATATGACATCAATCGCCGCCAACATGCAAGCTGTAATAGGCCGCATTTCCCGGGCCTGTGCGGCGGTTGGCCGCGCCCCGGCCGATGTGTCGCTGCTGGCGGTTTCCAAGACCTGGCCGGTGGGGGCGCTGCGCGAGGCAGTCGCGGCGGGCCAGCGCGCCTTCGGCGAAAACTATGTCCAGGAAGCGCTGGCCAAGATCGGTGCGTTGCGGTCGCTCGATCTGGAATGGCATTTCATCGGGCCGCTGCAAAGCAACAAGACCCGGGCGGTCGCCGAGAACTTCGCCTGGGTGCACAGCATCGATCGCCTGAAGATCGCCGAGCGCCTGGCCGCGCAGCGGCCGGCGGGCATGCCGCCGCTCCAGGTCTGCGTCGAGGTCAATATCTCCGGCGAGGAAAGCAAGAGCGGCGTCATGCCCGACGAGGCGCCGGCGCTGTGCCGCGCGGTCGCCGCGCTGCCCGGCCTGCGGCTGCGCGGGCTGATGGCGATCCCCGAGCCCACGCAAGAGTCAGCCGTGGCGGGACGCCGGTTCGCCGCCCTGCGCGAACTGCGCGACGAACTGAACGCCGGCGGCCTGGCGATGGATACGCTTTCGATGGGCATGTCCGACGACCTGGAGGCGGCGATCATGGAAGGCGCGACCATCGTGCGCGTCGGCACGGCATTTTTTGGCGAGCGGATGAGACCATGAAAATCACGTTCATCGGTGGCGGCAACATGGCCGTCGCCCTGATCGGCGGCCTGAAGAAAAAGGGTTTCTCGGCCGCCGGCATCCAGGTGGTGGAGCCGGGCGCCGAGGCGCGCGAGCGGCTGACCGACGGCTTCGGCGTCCGCTGCGCGCCGGCGGTCGACGCGGCCGCGCTCAACTGCGAAGTGCTCGTGCTGGCCGTCAAGCCGCAGCAGATGCGCGAGGCCGTCGCGCCGCTGGCCGGCCGTCTCGCCGGGCAGCTGGTGATCAGCGTCGCCGCCGGGCTGCGCATTGCCGACATGGGCCGCTGGCTGGGTGGCCATGCCAATCTGGTGCGCACCATGCCGAACACGCCGGCCCTGATCGGCAGCGGCATCACCGGCTTGTGCGCCGCGCCGGGCGTCGATGCCGACGGCCGCGCCATCGCGGAAAAAATACTCGGCGCGGTCGGCCGCACGGTCTGGATCGACGACGAAGCGCAAATGGATGCCGTCACGGCGATTTCCGGCTCCGGCCCGGGTTACGTGTTCTATCTCATGGAGGCGCTGGCCGACGCCGCGGCGGAGCTCGGCTTCACGCCCGAGGTGGCGCGATTGCTGGCGGTGGAAACCTTCCTGGGCGCCGCGCGGCTCGCGCAGAGCAGTACCGAGCCCTTGTCGCTGCTGCGCGAGCGGGTCACGTCGAAGGGCGGCACGACGGCGGCGGCCTTGCAGTCGTTCGACGAGGCCGGCCTGCGCGAGATCATCGCGCGCGGCGCGCGGGCCGCCACGGCGCGCGGCCGCGAACTGGGCGACGAGATGGGAAGAGACTGACATGCTGCTCTCGCTGTTCATGCTCATCGTCGGCAGCGCTGCCGACCTGCTGGCGCTGGCCCTGCTGACGCGCTTCGCCATGCAGTGGGCGCCAACGCTGTATCGCAGTCCGCTGGGAAATTTCATCGCCGCGGTCACCGACTGGGCGGTGCTGCCGGCGCGCAGGCTGGTGCCCGGCCTGTTCGGGCTCGACATGGCCAGCTTCGTGCTCGCCTGGCTGGCGCAGTCGCTCTATGTCGGCGTGCTGCTCGGCGTCACCGGCCTGCATGGCGGCACCTCGATCGGCGCGCTGGGCGTGGCGCTGGTCGCCGGGTTGGTCGAGACGCTCCGGCTCGGGGTCTACCTGGCCATGGCCTTGATCATCGTTTCGGCGGTGTTCTCGTGGATGAGCCCCCATGCCGCCATCGCGCCGGCCGTGCACCGGCTGGCCGAGCCGCTGCTGCGCCCGTTCCGGCGCGTGATTCCGCTGATCGGCGGGGTGGACCTGTCGCCCCTGTTCGCCCTGCTGGCCTTGCAGGCGCTGCTGATCGTGCTCGGTTCGGCGCGCGCCTCGCTGCTGCCCTTCCCGATCCCGTGAATTCGCCGCCCTGGCTGCGCGCGGCGGGCGACGACGTCGTGCTCACGCTGCACGTCCAGCCCGGTGCGAAAAAGACGGAAGTCGCGGGCGAGCATGGCGGGGCGCTGAAAGTCAGGCTTGGCGCACCGCCGGTCGACGGCAAGGCCAACGACTGCCTGATCGCTTTCCTCGCCGAGCGCCTCGCCGTGCCGAAGGCGCGGGTGGCGCTCGAAGCCGGCGCGGCCTCGCGCCAGAAGCGCGTGCGTGTCGCGGGAGTGGATGCCAGGACGGCGGCCGCCGCCCTGGCGGGCTGACCTCTATGCGGCCTGCGTGACGATGACGTTCTGGGCCGGCATCGGCGCCGGGAATCCCGCGCTCTCGGTCGATTCCTTGATGACGCGGTTGGTGTCGAAATAGACCTGCCAGTAGTGGTCGTTATGGCAATACGGCCGTACCGCCAGCACCGGCCCGACGAGGTTGAACTCGAGGATTTCGACATCGACCTTCGGGTCCGCGATCACGTTCGGGATGGCGGCGACCTTTTCACGCAGCAACTGCATCGCGGCCTGATGGTCGGCGCTGCCGGCCAGCTGGCACTTGAGATCCACGCGCCGGAACGGGTTGTGGCTGAAGTTCTGGATGGTGTCGCCGAATATCTTGCCGTTCCCGATGATGGTCTGGACGTTGTCCGGCGTGTTGATCGTGGTCGTGAACAGCCCGAGTTCCGTCACCGTGCCCGTGGTGCCGCCGATGGTGACGAAGTCGCCCACCTTGATCGGGCGCAGCACGACGAGGAAGGCGCCCGCCGCGAAGTTCGACAGCAGGCCGGACCAGGCCATGCCGATGGCCACGCCGGCCGCGGCGATCAGGGCGGCGAAGGTCGTCGTCTGGATGCCGAAGTAGCCGAGGATGCCGATGACGAGGAGGATGTTGAGCGTGACGGTGATGACCGAGCCGAGGTAACGCAGCACCGTCGGGTCGACCTTCTGGCGCTCCAGCGATCCGCGCACGAGGCGGACGGCCAGGCCGATCAGCCAGCGGCCGATGACCCAGAATGCGATGGCGGCGAGGATCTTGAGGCCGACGTCGGTCGCGGTCGTGAGCAGCCAATCCTGGTAGCGGGAAACGTCTTGTGGGTTCATGGGGGTTCTCCATCGGAAGCTGAAATGGCAACCGAAATCCTAGCGCCCGGACGCCCGGAGCACTGTTACGCTTTGTGTGGACGGCGAATGGTGGACGGTGGACGGTGGACGGCGGACGGCGCCGCCGGGTCAGGCGATGCCGTCGTGGAAGGCCAGGTGGCCGCCGATCAGCGTGTAGCGCACGCGGCCCTTGAGAACGTGGCCGAGGAAGGGCGTGTTCTTGCCCTGGCTCCTGAGCGTTTCCCGGCTGACGCGGAAAGTCGCCTCGGGATCGAACACGCAGATATCGGCGGCGGCGCCGGGCGCGAGCGAGCCGGCGGGGACGCCGAGAACGCGGGCGGCGTCGGAGGTGACGCGGGCCAGCGCCTTCGCCAGCGGCAGCTTCGTCTCGGCGGCCCAGCGCAGCGTCAGCGGCAGCAGCAGTTCGAGGCCGGTGGCGCCGGCTTCGGCCTCGGCGAAGGGCGCCTGCTTGGCGTCGTCGTCGACCGGCGTGTGGTCCGAGCATAGCGCGTCGATGCTGCCGTCGGCCAGCCCGGCGCGCAGCGCGTCGCGGTCGGCCATGGAGCGCAGCGGCGGGTCGAGCCGGCAGTGCGGATCGAACCAGCCGATGTCGTTCTCGCACAGGTGGAGCTGATGAGCCGCGACATCGCAGGTGACGGCGATGCCGGCGGCGCGGGCGGCGCGGATCATTTCCAGTCCGGCGGCGGAGGAAATCCTTTGCAGATGCAGGCGCGCGCCGGTCTCGCGGCCCAGGTGCAGCAGTGTCGCCAGCGCGATGGTCTCGGCGACCACGGGAATGCCGGTGAGGCCGAGCCGGGCGGCGACTTCGCCATCGTGGGCGACGCCGTTCCTGGCGAGGTACGGGTCCTGCGCTTGCAGCCACACCGAAAAGCCGAAAGTGGCGGCGTACTGCATGGCGCGCAGCAGCACCTGGGTGTCGACCACCGCGACGTTGGCCTGGCCGAAGGCGATGCAACCCGCCTCGGCCAGCTCCGCCATTTCGGTCAGCCGTTGGCCGGCTAGGCCGACCGTCAAGGCGCCGACCGGATGCACGTTGGCGAACTCGGGCAGCCGCGCGCGGTGGCGCAGCATCTCGACCAGCCCCGGCTCGTCGAGCGGCGGGTCGGTGTCGGGCGGACAGGCCAGGGTCGTCACGCCACCGGCGGCGGCGGCGGCCATTTCCGATTCGAGGGTCGCCCGGTATTCGAGGCCCGGCTCGCGCAGCCGGGCTGAAAGATCGACCAGGCCCGGGCAGACGATGCAGCCGGCGGCGTCGATGGTGCCTTCGGCGACGAAGCCGCCCGGCGGCGTGTCGCCAAGACTGACTATGCGGCCATCGGCGATGAACAGGTCGGCGGTTTTGTCGAACTTGCTCGCCGGATCGATGACGCGGCCGTTCTTCACGAGGATTTTCATGGTCACGCTCCCGCCAGCATGGCCATCACCGCCATGCGCACGGCGATGCCGAAGGTGACCTGCGGCAGGATCACCGCCTGCCGGCCGTCGGCGACCGCCGAATCGATCTCGACGCCGCGGTTCATCGGCCCCGGATGCATGACGATGGCGTCGGGCTTGGCCAGCGCCAGCCTCTCCGGCGTCAGGCCGTAGGACTTGAAGTACTCCTGCGGGCTGGGCAACAGCGCGCCCTGCATGCGTTCGTTCTGCAGGCGCAGCGTCATGACGACGTCGGCGCCCTTGAGCCCCTCGCGCAGGTCGTGGGAAACGCGCAGGCGGCCCGGGCCGATCAGGCGCTCGACGCCGGACGGCAGCAGCGTCTTGGGCGCGATGACGCGAATGTCGGGCACGCCGAGCGTGGCGAGTGCGTGCAGTTGCGAGCGGGCGACGCGCGAGTGCAGCACGTCGCCGACCACCGCGACCGCGAGCTTCGTGAAGTCCTGCTTGTAGTGCCGGATGGTGTACATGTCGAGCAGCCCCTGCGTCGGATGCGCATGGCGGCCGTCGCCGGCATTGACGACATGGATGTGCTCGCGGCCGGTGTTGGCGAGGTGCTGGGCGATCAGGTAGGGCGCGCCGCTGGAGGCATGGCGCACCACGAACATGTCGGCCTGCATGGCGGCCAGGTTGTCCACCGTGTCGAGCAGTGTCTCGCCCTTCGCCGTGCTCGAAGTGTTGATGTTGAGGTTGATGACGTCGGCGGAGAGACGCTTGGCGGCGATTTCGAAGGTGGTGCGCGTGCGCGTCGAATTCTCGAAGAAGAGATTGAACACGCTCTTGCCGCGCAATAGCGGCACCTTCTTTACTTCACGTTCGGCGATCTCGGTGAAGGGCGCGGCGCGGTCGAGGATGCCGGTGAGGATCTCGCGCGGCAGGCCTTCGAGCGTGATCAGGTGGATCAGCTCGCCGTTGGCGTTCAGCTGCGGGCTGGGGCGGGATGCGGCGACGTTCATTTCTCGGTCACCCGGAAGGCCAGTTTGCCGCCGTCGTTCCGGGTCAGTTCCAGCGTCTGGCTGGCCGGCAGGCTGACCGTCTGGGCCGTCCAGCGGGCGGCGATCGGCAGTTCGCGGCCGCCGCGGTCCACCAGCACGGCGAGGTCGATGCGCGCGGGCCGGCCATAGTCGAACAGCTCGTTCATGGCGGCGCGGATGGTGCGGCCCGTGGCCAGCACGTCGTCGACGATGACGACATGGGCGCCCTCGACGTCGAAATGAAGTTGCGAGGCCTTGCCGCCCCCGCGTCCGCCGCCGAGATGATGATCGTCGCGATGGTAGGAAACGTCGATGCTGCCCACCGGCGCCTTGACGCCGAGCGCGTCGCGCAGCCACTCGGCGATCCAGACGCCGCCGGTGTAGATGCCGACCAGGACGGTGTCCGGCGTGACCGCCGGGCGCATGGCCTCGGCCAGTTGGCCGAGCAGTTCAATGGCGGGCTTGACCGTGTTCATGGCGATGTGAGTCCAGGTAGGCTTGCAGCAGGATGGCCGCCGCCTCGGCGTCGAGCGTTGCCTTGCGCCGCCGCCAGTCCAGGCCGCGGTCACGCAGGCGCGCTTCGGCGTCGGTCGAGGTCAGGCGCTCGTCGACCAGCGCCACCGGCAGGCGGTAGCGGCCTTCGAGCTGGCGGGCAAAGCGCTGGCAGCGTTCCGTCATGTCGCCGGTCTCGCCGTCGAGCGACAGCGGCAGGCCGACCACCAGCGCCGCCGGCCGCCATTCGTCGATGAGCTTGCCGATGGCGGCGAAACGGGCATCGTTGGCTTGCGCCGCGATCGTGGTCAAGGGACGGGCCGTGCCCAGCATCATCTCGCCGACGGCGACACCGATGCGCCGGAGGCCGAAGTCGAAGGCGAGCACGGTGCCCTCATGCATGCCCTGCCACGTCGGACAGATTGGCGAAATCCACGCCGAGCAGTTTCATCGCCGCCGGCAGGCGCTCTTCCGGCGCCAGGGCGAAGATGATTTCCGGTTCGGCGGCCACGGTCAGCCAGGCGTTCTGCGACAGTTCCCATTCGAGCTGGCCGGCCGCCCAGCCCGCGTAGCCGAGCGTGATGAGCACGTCGTGCGGCTCGCCCTTCTCGCTCATGTTCTGCAGGATGTCGCGCGAACTGGTCAGCGCCACGCCGTCACTGACTTTCAGCGTGGATTGCCACTCGCCGGAGGGGCGATGCAGCACGAAACCGCGATCGGTCTGCACCGGTCCGCCGAAATAGACGGGCTGCCGGGAGAAGTGTCCGCCGGTCTCGCCCGCGTCGAGGGCGATGTTCACCCGGTCGAACAGCGTCGCCAGGCTCATGTCCATGGGCCGGTTGACGATGATGCCGAGCGCACCCTCGGCATTGTGTTCGCAGATGTAGGTGAGCGTCCGGGAAAAATTCGGGTCCGCCATCGCCGGCATGGCGATGAGGAAGTGGTGGGTGAGGCTGACGGGGTTGTCGCGATTGCTGGCCATGAACTCATTGTAATCGGTCGGCCGGCCATGCGTTCAGCCGCCGGCGCCCTTCGCGGGCGGGGGCGGCTTCCGGTCGGCCTTGGCCGGCGCCTTGCGCCGCCGCGCCTGGTTTCGCGACCGGGAATAGCTTTGCCGCAGCCGCGCCAGTTCGGCGAGCTGCACGGCGACCTGAAAGTTGACCGAGTCCGCCGGAATGACGCCCTCGGCGTCGGGTTCGCCGGCCGGCACGCCGGTCAGCAATTCCAGCGCCTGGTCGACGTTGGCGACCGCCCAGATGCCGAAGCGGCCGGCGCGCGCCGCCTCGACCACGTCGTCGCGCAGCATCAGGTGCGCGATGTTGGGCGCCGGGATCAGCACGCCCTGGTCGCCGGTCAGGCCGCGGGCGGCGCAAATGTCGAAGAAGCCCTCGATCTTCTCGTTGATGCCGCCGACCGGCTGCACCACGCCGAACTGGTTGACCGAGCCGGTGACCGCCAGCGACTGCCGGATCGGCAGGCCGGACAAGGCCGACATCAGCGCGGCCAGTTCGGCCAGCGAAGCGCTGTCGCCCTCGACGCCGCCGTAGGATTGCTCGAACACCAGGCTGGCCTTGAGCGACAGCGGTGCGTTGAAGCCGAAGCGCGCGGCCAGGAACGAGGCGAGGATCAGCACGCCCTTGGAGTGAATCGGTCCGCCGAGCTCGACTTCCCGCTCGATGTCGACCACCTCGCCCTCGCCCATGCGCACGGTGGCGGTGATGCGCACCGGATGGGCGAACGTGCCCTCGCCGAGCATGACCACGGCAAGGCCGTTGATCTGGCCGACATGGCTGCCCGAGGTGCTGACCAGCAGCTGGCCGCGCAGGATCTCTTCCCGATGGCGCTGGCGAATCCGCTCGTGGCGGTGGCGTCGCGCCTCCAGCGCCGCCTCGACATGCGGCCGGTCGACCAGCGCGGCCTCGGCCCGCGCGGCGAAATGGTCGGCCTCGCTCATGAGATCGCCCAGGGGCCGCGTGCGGGTGGTCAGCCGCTGCGCATCCGCGGCCAGGCGGGCGGCGCGCTCGATGAGCGCCGCCACCGCGCCGGCCGTGAAATGGCGCGGGCCGAGACGGCGCGCCAGGGTGGCGATCAGCCGGGCGTAGTGACGGGTGTTCTCCGGATTGCGCTCGATTTCGCTGTCGAGATCGGCGTCGATCTTGAACAATTCCGGGAACTCGGGATCGAGTTCGGACAGCAGGTAGTAGGTCATCCGTTCGCCGATCAGCACCAGCTTGACATCGAGCGGCACCGGCTCCGGTTCCAGTTGCAGGGTGCTGGTGAGGCCGATCAGCTCGGAAAGGGACTCGATGCGGATCTCGCCCGACTTCAGCGCCCGCTTGAGGCCCTCCCAGGCGTAGGGCTGGCCCAGCACCTTCATGGCGTCGAGGACGAGGAAACCGCCGTTGGCGCGATGCAGCGCGCCGGCCTTGATCAGCATGAAGTTGCTGACCAGCGTGCCCATGTGCACCATGTGCTCGACGCGGCCGACCAGGTTCTGCAGCGTCGGATGATCCTCGTGCACCACCGGCCGGCCGCCGTCGGGCGCGTTGCCGACCAGCAGGTTGACCAGGTAGCGCTGCACCGAAATGTTGCCGGCGAAGAAGGTGGTTTCGCCTTCCTCGTCGCCACGGCCCGGCTCGCGCAGCGATTCGCCGCTTTCGATGATGTCGCGCATCACCGCGTCGAAATGGGCGCCGACTTCCGGCAGGTCGGCGTAATCCGGGCGCAGCTCCTCGACGAGATGGCCCACGGCCAGGCGCAGCGTCTCGCGGCTGAGCTCCTTGATGCGCGCCTGCATCTCGCGCCGCCAGCGCGGAAACTCGTTCATCAACTTGTGCAGCCGCTCGTGCAGCGCTTCCATGTGCCGGTGGAATTCCTGTTGGCGCTCCTCGGGCAGCTGCTCGAACTCCTGCGGCGACAGCGTTTCCTCGCCGTTTTTCATCGGCGCGAAGACGAAGCCCTGCGGCGTGCGCAGCAAGGCCACGCCGACCCGGGCCGCCTCGCGGCCGAGACCGCGCAGCGCCTCGTCCTCGCGCTGCTTCGCCTCGTCCTGCATCGATTCGATGCGCGAACGGTAGTCGTCGCTCTCGAAGGCGGCGGCGATGGCCGGCGCCAGTTCGCCGACCAGGCGCTGCATGTCGTCGCGCAGCCGGGCGCCGCGTCCCGCCGGCAGGCGCAACAGCCGCGACCGCGACGGTTCGGCGAAATTGTTGACATAGCACCAGTCGGCCGGCGGCGAGCCCGATTGCCGCTCGCCCGCCAGCAACTGCGCGACGATGGCGTGCCGGCCGCTGCCGGCGTCGCCCAGCACGAACAGGTTGTAGCCGTCGTGACGGATGTCGAGGCCGAGCTTCATGGCGTCCACCGCGCGCGGATGCAGCTGGCCGACATCGATGTCGGCCAGCGCCTCGGTGGTGGCGAAATCGAGCGCAGCCGGATCGCAGGGCGAGTACAGCGCCTCCGGGGGCAGGGGCGCCAGGGGAGGTTTCGGCTCGGCGTTCATCTCGCTACCGTGGCGGGCGATCGCGGTCAGGGCTGGCGGGCGATGCAGCCGGCGATCAGCTTCAGCAGTTCGTCCTCGTCGTACGGTTTGCCCAGGTAATGGTCGACGCCGATTTCCCGGGCATAGTTGCGATGCTTGTCGCCGATGCGGGAGGTGATCATGATGATCGGCACCCGCTTGAGCCGCTCGTCGGCGCGGATGTTGCGCGTGAGGTCGAAGCCGTCCATGCGCGGCATCTCGATGTCGACCAGCATGACATCGGGGGCGATGTCGAGCAGTTGTTCGAGCGCGTCGACGCCGTCCTTGGCCGTGAGGACGTGATAGCCGGCGCGGGCCAGCAGCCGCCCGGTGATCTTGCGCACGGTCAGCGAATCGTCGACCACCATCACCGTGCCGGCGGCGGCGGTTGTGGTTGGGGCCGGAGCCGGCTCGGCGCCGGTCGCCGCCGCTTCCGCCGCGGCCGGCAAAGTCAGCCGTGGCCGGACGGCGAGCGCGACGGGGTTGAGGATCAGGACGATCTCGCCGTCGCCGAGCACCGTCGCGCCGGCCACGCCGGCCACCCGCGCCAGCTGCGGGCCGATGTTCTTCACCACCAGTTCCTGGTTGCCGGCGAGATCATCCACTTCGAGCGCCAGCGGCCGGTCGCCGGCGCGCACCAGCAGCAGCCAGTGGCGGCGCGCCGGTTCCGGTCTGGCGAGACTGTCGCCGAGCAGCGTCGGCAGGTAGTGCCAGGGGTAGCGTTCACCGAGCCAGACCGTGCCGCCTTCGGCGCGAATCGCGGCGATGGCGTCGGGCTTGAGCTCGCTCGCCTGCGCCACCATCGACGACGGGATGGCGTAGCGTCGGTTGCCGACGCGCACCAGCACCGCCTGGATCACCGCCAGGGTCAGCGGCAGATGCACCTGGAAGCGCGTGCCCTTGCCGGCTTCGAAATCGACCCGGACGCGGCCGCCGAGGTTGGCGGCTTCGCTCCTGACCACGTCCATGCCGATGCCGCGGCCGGCCACGGCGCTGAGCTGGTCGGCCGTGGACAGGCCCGGCCTGAAGATCAGTTGCGCCAGCTGCTCCTCGCCGGGCTGCTCGTCGGCGCCGATCAGTCCGGCGGCCAAGGCGCGGGCGCGGATGCGTTCGATGTCGAGACCGGCGCCGTCGTCGGCGAGCTGGATGACGATCTCGTTGCCTTCCTGGGCGACGCGCAGCGTGATCTGGCCGATCTCCGGCTTGCCTGCGGCGCGCCGGCCGGCCGGCGTTTCCAGCCCGTGGGCGATGGCATTGCGCAGCAGGTGTTCGAGCGGGCCGGTCATCTTTTCCAGCACCGAGCGGTCGATCTCCGTCTGGCCGCCGCGGATGTCGAGGTTGGCGCGCTTGCCCATCTCCTTGGCGGTCTGCCGGACCACGCGATAGAGCCGGTCGGCCAGCATGTTGAACGGCACCATGCGCACGTTCATCAGCGCCTGCGAGTGCTCGCGGTTCAGGCGCGCCTGCGCGGTCAGGGCGGCCTCGGCGTGGTCGAGGTTCTGCAACAGCGCCTGTTGCGAGGTGGCGACGTCGTTGACGCTCTCCGCCATCATGCGCGTCAGTTCCTGGAAGCGCGTGAAGCGGTCGAATTCGAGCGGATCGAACTGGCGTTCCTGCTCGGCGGCCAGCGCCTGGCGCGACAGCATCTGCGATTCGGCCTGGATCTCGATTTCCCGCAACTGGTTGCGCAGGCGGATGACGTTCTCGGTGAGGTCGAGCAGCGAACCCTTGAGCGCGCGCATCTCGCCTTCGATGCGGCCGCGGGCGATGGCGATCTCGCCGGCCTCGTTGACCAGCTTGTCCACGGTGTCGGCGCGCACGCGCAACATGGCGTGCGCCACGCCCTCGGACTCGCCGGCGCGGGGTGTCGGCGGAACCCGGACCGCCGGCGCGATCGGCGCCGGGGCGGCGGCCATCGGCGGGGCCGGCGCGACGATGGGCGGCAAGAGTGGCGAGGGTGGCAAGGACTCGGCGGATGCCGGCGCGCCCGTCCGCAACTGTTCGAGCATCAGTTCGACGCGGTCGAACGAGGCATCCAGCGTGTCGATGAATGCCGGCGTCACCGTTCCCACCGCCACCGCGTCCTCGATGCGGGTTTCCATGCCGTGCACGAGCTGGCCGATGCTCATGGCGCCGGCCATGCGGGCGCTGCCCTTGAGCGTGTGCAGCAGGCGCTTGAGGTCGTCGGCCGGGCCGAGATTGTCGGGCTGGCCGCGCCATTCGCGCAGGCCGGCGGCGATGCCGTGCACGAGGTCCGCGCTTTCCTCGAGGAAGATCGGCAGCAACTGCGGATCGAGTTCGTCGGCGAGGCGCAACTGCCGCCGCTCGGCCTCCGGAGGTTCGGGCGGTGGCACGGTCGGTTCGGGCGCCGGCGGGATTTCCCCGGCCGCCTCTTCAGGCGGCGCCTCGGGTGCTTCGGGTGCCTGTTGTGCCTCGGGGACTTCGGGTGCCTCGGCTGCCCGTGGCGGCGCCACCAGCGCATCGAGCTGGTCGGCCAGGGCCTCCTCCAGCTGCGGCATGCGCCGTTCGGCGACCGCGCCGATCATGCCTTCGAGGGCGCCGATGGCGCGCGCCATCAGCAGATGCTGGGCGTCGTCCGGCGCCGCCCCGGCCTCGTCGAGCCGGTTGAGCGCCATCTCGAGCGCATGGGCGACGCGGTTGATCGGGATCACGCCGGTGGTGGCGGAAATGCCGGCCAGGGTGTGGGCGGCGCGGATCATGGTGCGCGGCGGCGCAGCCTCGAAGCCCAGTTCGTGCTGGAGCGTGGCCAGGTGCTGCCTGGCCTCGGCGAGGTAAAGATCGAACAGCGTCGGCGACAGCGAGAGTTCGCCGATGCGAACGTCCTCCGGTTCCGGCGGCGGGGGCTGGACCAGCCTGAGCACCGGGGCGGCGCGCGTTTCGGGCTCCGGCGGCGGCGCTTCCGGTTCGGGCGGCGGCGCGGGAACTTCGGGTTCCGGCGGCGAGGCAGGCAGCTCGGGTTCCGCCGGCGGTGAGGGTTCCGGTGGCGCTTCGGGTTCAAGCGGCGGCGCGGCCGGCATCGCCGGGACCGCCGCTTCGCCTACCAGTCGCCCGCAGGCGTCGATCAGCGCCGAGGTGTCGTGCCGCACGCCGTCACCGGCCTCCAGTCTCGCCACCCAGTCGGTGAACAGCGCATGGGCCTGGCGCACCATGTCGAGCAGGGCCGGCGTCGCTTCCTGTTCGCGTTGCAGCCAGCGGTTGAGCACTTGTTCGACCGCCCAGGCGGCGTCGCCGAAATCCGCCAGGCCGACCATGCGGCCGCTGCCCTTCAGGGTGTGGAAACCGCGCCGGACGGTCACCAGCGCCTCGTGGTCGTGCCGGTGGCTCTCCAGTCGCGGCAACTGGCCGACGATGCCGGCGAGCACCTCGTGGGCTTCCTCGATGAAGATGCCGAGCAGTTCGGCGTCGATCTGCTCGGTGCTCGCCTCGGCCAGGCGTTTCGCCTCGGGCGAGGGCGCCATGGCCGCGGCCGGCGCCAGCTGGCCGACGGCTTCCTCGATGGCTTCGATCGCCTCCGGCGCGGTTTCGTGTTCGATGGCCTCGATGGCGGCGCGCGCCTGGCCGACCAGGGCGGCATCGTCCACCAGCTCGGCGTGGTCGCGCACGACTTCGAGGCTCTGGCGGATCTCGCCGCGCAGCGCCTGGTCCCCCGGCTGTTCGCGCAGGGCGTCGACCAGGTTCCGCGCCTGCCGGCGCGCCTCGCGCAGTTCGGTTTCCGCCGTCGGCTCGGCGGCGTCCGGCGGCGCGGGTGGGCGCAGGAAGGCGTCGATGTCGGCCGGTCCGTGCCGCAACTGGTCGACGAAGAAGCCGAGCGCGGAAAGCTTGCCGGCGACCTCCTCGAAATCGGCGCTTCGCCGCGGCTGACTTTCGCCGCCGCCGGCGAATCCGTCGATGGCTGCGGCGCACTCGCGCAGCACCTCCACGGCGCGCGATTCGCCCAGCACCGTCAGCGCGCCCTCGACCTGCTTGACCGGCCTGGCCAGGCCCGCCAGCTCGCCGGCCTTGCCCGGGTCGCGGAAATACGCGTCGAGCGTCTGCTCGATGATGGCGAGATTGGCCTGGATTTCCCGGGCGACCTGGCCGAGCAGCAGCTTCTCCCGCGCCTGGCGCGACATCTCGTCGAGCAGCGGAATGTCGATGTCGGCCAGCGGCTCGCCGCGCACGGCGGCCGTCAGGCGCTGCCCGACGACGCCGGCCTGCCCGGCGAATTCCGCACCGAGGTACTGGAAGCCGGCCAGCGCGTTGTCCATCAGCAGCAGCGCGGTGGCCATTTCCAGGGCGAGGGCGTCCGAGTGGGCGAGCGGCGCCTTGCGCAGCGCGTCGGCGGTTTCGACCATCCGCCCCGCCAGGCCGGCAAGATCGGCCTGGCCGAGCTTGCCGGTGCGTTCGGCCAGCGCGCGCACGCGGTCGTGGAACTCCGGCAGCGCCGCCGCCGCGCCGCTACTGAAGCGGTTCCAGGCATCGATGCATTGCGCCACCTGCTCCCGGCAGGGTTCCAGCAGCGCCCGCGCCGGCGCGAGGTCGGGCGTGGTCGCGGCGGCGGGCAGCAGCTGGTCGAGGCGATAGGTGGCGCGCACGCGGGCGGCATGATCGCCGGCGTCGCCGGCGACGGCGACGTGATAGAGCGTGTCGCGCATCAGCCGTTCGGCGACCGTGCGCGAGCCTTCCAGCAGCTTCCTGATCTGGGTGTCGATGCGCGCGCACAGATGGCGGGTCTCGGCCGTGACGGCAACCCGGCCGGCGGCCAGCGCGTCGAGGAAAGCCAGCCCGACCCACCAGAAGGCGCGCGCCGAGGGCGATTCCTGCGTGGCCTCGACGGCGGCCAGCGCGCCGCGCATGTCATCGAGGCCTTGCGGGTCCTGCTTCAGCCACTTCAGCATGCCGCGCTGGAAAGCCATGCGCGCGGCCTTGATCCTGGCGGCGGCCTGGTCGGGCGCCAGCGCCGGCGGTTCCTGTTCGCGGCGCGGCGGGCGCGGCGTCAGGTCGGGATAGAACAGATCGGCCGCCGGCGCCTCGGCATGGCCCAGCCGGGCCATGACGGCGCGATAGTCCGGCAGCAGGCGCAAGGCCTGGTCGGGCTGGCCGGCCAGCAGCTCGTCCAGATAGCGGCGAATGGCGTCGATGGCCTGGCGGGCCGCGTCGGCGCAGTCCTCCGGGCCGGGGTGGCCCGCCTCGGCCGCGTCGAGAAGCTGTTCCGCCGCCTCGGCCAGGCGCGTGACGCCATCGAGGCCGACGATGGACAAGGCGCCGCGCGCCTGGTGCAAGTGGGTGCGCGCCGCCGGCAGGGCCGGCGCGCCTTCGCCGTCCTGGCGCGCCAGCGCCTCCAGCGCGCGATTCAGCGCCAGGTCGATCTCGCTCTTGACCCAGGTCAGCGGGCCGATGTCGGTCGTGGCCGAGGTGCTCATCCGGATGCTCAGACCTTGAAGCCGGCCACCGAGCCCTTGAGCTCCACGGCGAGGTCGGCCAGCTCGCCGATCGACTCGGTCGTCTGCTGGGTGCCCGTGGTCGTGCGGTCGGTGATGCGCAGGATGTCCTCCATCGACGTCGCCACCGTGGTGGCGATCTCCGCCTGCGACTGGGTGTCGCTGGAAATGTGTTCGATCAGCCCGGCGAGACTGTTCGAGACATCCGAGATTTCCGTCAGCGCCTGGCCGGCGGCATCCGACAGCCTGGCGCCCTCCACCACGCCCCGCGTCGAGCTTTCCATGGCCGAGACGGCGTCGTGGGTGTCGGCCTGGATGGTCTTGACGATGGCGGCGATCTGCTTGGTCGCCTCGCCGGAACGCTCGGCCAGCCGCTGCACTTCCTCCGCGACCACCGAGAAGCCGCGTCCCGCCTCGCCGGCCGACGCCGCCTGGATGGCGGCATTGAGCGCCAGCACGTTGGTCTGCTCGGTGATGTCGGAAATCAGCTCGACGATCTCGCCGATTTCCTGCGAGGACTCGCCCAGCCGCTTGATGCGCTTGGAGGTCTCCTGGATCTGCTGGCGGATGTCGTTCATGCCGGCGATGGCGTTCTCCACGGCCTTCGAGCCTTTCTGCGCGGCCTCCAGCGACTGGCGGGCGACGCGCACCGATTCGTTGGCCCGCCGCGACACGCCTTCCATGCTCTTGGCCATGTCGCGCACCTGGGCGCCGGCGCCGACGATCTCGCCGGACTGCCGGCGGCTGGCGCCGAGCAGCTCGTTGGAGATCTTCTGGGCCGCCTCGGAGGCGTTGGTCAGCCGGTTGGCGGCGTCGTTGATGCGCTTGACCAGCACCGACAGCTCCTCGATCGTGTAGTTGACCGAGTCGGCGATGGCGCCGGTGATGTCCTCGGTGACCGTGGCGCGAACCGTCAGGTCGCCGTCGGCAAGGTCGCCCATTTCGTTCATCAGGCGCAGGATGGCCTCCTGGGTGGCGTCCTTGGCGGCCTCGGCCTCGTGGCGCTGCCGTTCCGCGATCTCGCTGCGCCGCGCCGCGTCGCCGTTGAGGAGACGCACGATCAGCAACAGCAGCACCAGCGCGGCGAGAACGCCGGCGACGGCGACGATCTTGGCCGGTAGCGACCCGCGCGCCTCGTCGGCATAGGCCGCCCCGAGATCGTCGAAGGCCTTCAGCAGCGGCTGGCTGTCGCCCAGCAACTGGGCGCCGGCCTGTTTGGCCGCGACCAGCGGCTGCAAGTTGGCCAGTACGCCGCCGAGCGCCTCGTGCAGGGACTTGAATTCATCCTCCAGCGCTTCCACGCGGGCGCGGCCGGCGCTGTCGCCGGACTGTTTCAGGGCCGCGATGTGGTCGCGGAAACCGGCGCTGTCCTTGTCGAGCTGGAAGGCCACCTCCGGCCGCAGGCCCTCGACGGCCAGCAGCGCATTGGCGTTCTTGGCGATGCGCTGGACCATCGCGGCCAGTTGCGCGGCCGCCGCGGTTTCGCGGCCGCCGGCGAGCCTGGCCGCCAGCAGCTCGTCGGCCAGTTCCTGGATCTTGGCGTCGCGGGCGTTGATGAGCGCCACCGCCTTGCCCAGCGCCGTCAGGCTGGCTTCCTGGCCGAGCACGCTGGTGGCGTTCCCGGCGGATTTCTCCCAGGCCGCGGCCGCGGTGGCGAGCGTCGGCCGCAGGGCGTCGGGAGTGGCCGGGATCGACAGGTTTTCCAGGTTGCCGCCGTCGGCCAGCGCCGCCACATAGGCGGACATCCGGTCGCGGGCGGCGCGCAGCTCCTTGAAGGCCGCGCCGTTGCCCTGCAACGCCAGCGGCACGGCCTTGGCGATCTGCTGGGACAGGGTGCGCGCCTGCCCCGTCGCGGCCACCAGCGCCTCGCCGTTGCGCTGCTGCCGAAGTTCGAGCACTCCGGCGATGGCGGCGATGGCGAGTGCCGCGCCGAAGGCCAGGCCGAGCAGGCGCAAGCGTCCGGCGACCGGCTTGTCGCCGCCGGCCGGCGCGGCCAGCGATGCCAATCCCGCGCCACCCGGAAGGTCGAGCCCGGCATCGGCCGGCTGGCCGACGGATGGCAGTTGGAAGGGTAGCCTGAGTGCCATGTGATTCTCCCGCTAGCGTGTCGACAAGGTCATGAACCGACGTCCAGGAATGCCGGATCGGCGAGCAGCGCCCGCAGCTCGAGCAGCGTCCATTGGCGCCCCTGCGCATCCTGGCGGCGGCTGGCGGCCCAGGCCGGCGGGTCGCCCTCGACCGCCATCGGCTCCAGGTCGTCGATACTCTTCAGGCCCAGCGTGCGATCGACCAGCAGCGCGCTGTTGATGCCATGGCGCGCGCCGACCAGCAGCAGGCGGGTCTCGGCGTTGCGCGGCGTCGGCTCGCCGCCGCGAAAGGCCGAGAAATCGACGATGCTGTAAAGCGTGCCGCGCACGTTGGCGACGCCGGCGAACCAGGGCTTGGTCAAGGGTACGGTGGTCAGCGGCGGCACCGGCAGCACCTCGCCGGAGTCGGACAGGTCGAGCAGCCACGGAGCGCCGCCCGACTCGACGCCGAGCAGGGCCTGGCGTGCCTCGCCCCGCCGCGCCGAGGCCAGCCGCTGCGCGAGACTTTCCTGGAATTCGCGCAGACTGATGCGCCTGGCCATCGTCGGCTAGCCCAGCGCCGCGATCTTGGCCAGCAAGGCGCTGGCGTCGATCGGCTTGACCAGGTAGTCGTTCGCGCCCTGACGTATGCCCCATATCTTGTCGGTTTCCTGGCCCTTGCTGGTGCACATGATGACCGGGATGTCGCGCGTCGCTTCGTCGCGGGTGATGGTCCGCGTCGCCTGGTAACCGTTCATGCCCGGCATTACCACGTCCATCAGGATCAGGTCGGGCAGTTCGCTCTTGGCCAGGTCGATCGCCTGCTCGCCATTGGTGGCGGTGACGACATGGTAGCCGGCCTTGCGCAAGGCCTCGGTGAGCACGTGGCGTTCGGTCGGGGAATCGTCGACGACGAGGATTTTCTTCACGGGCATGGCGGTGTCCTCACGGCGAGCGCCGCCGCGCCAGGTGGGCGGCGACCGTTTTCAGCAGGCTGTCCTTGGTGAATGGCTTGGTTAGGTACTCGTCCGAGCCGACCATGCGGCCGCGGGCGCGGTCGAACAGACCATCCTTCGAGGAGAGCATGATTACCGGTGTTGACGACAGGCGAGGATTTTTCTTGATCAGCGCGCAGGTCTGGTAACCGTCGAGGCGCGGCATCAGGATGTCGCAGAAAATGACATCAGGATTATGGTCGGCGATCTTGGCCAGGGCGTCGAAGCCGTCCTCGGCCAGGATCACCTGATAGCCGGATTGCACCAGAAAAATCTCCGCGCTCTTGCGTATGGTGTTCGAGTCGTCGATCACCATCACCTTGATGCCGTTCGGATTGGCCATGTCGCTCACGCGCTGTTCCTCCCTCGCGTCAGCCAAGTGCTCGCCGGATCGCAGTCCGAGCCCTCCGGCTGTATTGATCCAAGCCATGTTATCGCCGAAATGCTGATTCGGCAATGGCTTGCGGCCGAGTATTAAGAGAAAGTCGAGATATCGGGGCCGCCGGCCCGGCTATTCGTTTCAGTTAGAATCGAAAGCCATCCCACCCACCGCCCGCGTCGGCCCTGGCCGCGATTGTGCACTCATGAGCATCGAACAGGAATTTCCGCCACCGATGGTGCTGGTCTTCGCGGCGTCCGATCCCACCGGCGGCGCGGGCATCCAGGCGGACCTGCTGACGGTGGCCAGCCTGGGCTGCCATCCGTTGTCGGTGATCACGGCGCTGACGGTCCAGGACACCGCCGGCGTCGATGCCCTCATGGCGGTGGATGCCGGCTGGGTGGCCGATCAGGCCCGCGCGCTGCTCGAGGACATGCCGGTCGCGGCGTTCAAGCTCGGCTTGCTCGGCAGCGTCGAGGCGATCGCCGCCATCGCCGAGATCGTCAGCGACTATCCCGACGTGCCGCTGGTGTTCGATCCGGTGCTGGCGTCGGGCCGCGGCGATCAACTGGCCGACGAGGGCATGGTCGACGCGATGATCGACCTGCTGCTGCCGCGCACCACCATCATCACGCCGAACAGCATGGAAGCGCGCCGGCTGGTGCTGGAGGAGGATGCCGACGACGCCGAGGGCGGGGAAGGCGACGCCGGCGACAGTCCGACGCTGGCCGAATGCGCCCGCCGGCTGGTCGCCGCCGGCGCCGAGCACGTGCTGGTCACCGGCACCCACGAAAACACGCCCAAGGTGGTCAATACCCTCTATGGCCCGCGCGGCAGGATGCGCGAGGACGCATGGGACCGGCTGCCCGGCAGCTATCACGGCTCCGGCTGCACGCTGGCCTCGGCCATCGCGGCCAACCTGGCCCAGGGAGTCGATGTCGAGGCGGCGGTGCGCGACGCGCAGGACTACACCTGGCGGGCGCTGGCCGCCGGTTATCGGCCGGGCATGGGCCAGTACCTGCCCGATCGCTTCTTCTGGGCGCGCCAGGAGGCGTACCGCGATGACTGACTTTCGGGAGGCGCTCGCCGGCCTTTACGCCATCACGCCGGACGATCACCTGACGCCGCGCCTGTCCGCGCTGGTCGAGGCGGCGCTGGCGGGCGGCGTCCGCCTGGTCCAGTACCGCAACAAACAGGCGCCGGCCGGGCTGCGCCGCGCCCAGGCGACCGAACTGCTGGAACTGTGCCGCCTCCATGGCGCCAGGCTGATCATCAACGACGATGTCTGGCTGGCGGTGGAGATCGGCGCCGACGGCGCCCATGTCGGCCGGGACGACATGGCGCCGCGCACCGCCCGCGAAGCGCTCGGCGCCCGGCGCATCCTCGGCGTGTCGTGCCATGCCGACCTCGGCCGCGTCGAGGCGGCGGTCCGGGATGGCGCCGACTACGTCGGCATCGGCAGCATGTTTCCGTCCGCGACCAAGCCCGGCGCGACGGCGGCCTCGCTGGCGCTGCTCGGCGAGGCGCGCCGCCGCTTCGACATCCCGATCGCCGCCATCGGCGGCATCACCGTCCGCAATGCGCCGCAGGCCATCGCCGCCGGGGCCGACATGGTGGCGGTGGTCAGCGACCTGTTCAATGTCATGGACATTGGCGGTCGCGCCGCGCAATTCCAGAACCTGTTCGAGCAAGGAAGGAAATCGAGACTGCCATGACCCGCAATGAAGCATTGTTCGCCCGCGCCCAGAAAACCATCCCCGGCGGTGTCAATTCGCCGGTGCGCGCCTTCCGTTCCGTCGGCGGCACGCCGCGTTTCTTCACGCGCGGCGAAGGCGCCCATGTCTGGGACGCCGATGGCCGGAAGTACATCGACTACGTCGGCTCCTGGGGGCCGCTGATACTCGGCCACGCCGATCCGGACGTGGTCGCCGCCGTCCAGCGGGCCGCCGCCCTGGGCCTGTCGTTCGGCGCGCCGACCGAGGCCGAGATCGACCTGGCCGAACTGCTGGTCGAGCTGGTGCCGAGCATGGACATGGTGCGCCTGGTGTCCTCGGGCACCGAGGCCACCATGAGCGCCATCCGGCTCGCCCGCGGCTTTACCGGCCGCGACAAGATCGTCAAGTTCGAGGGCTGCTATCACGGCCATGCCGACAGCCTCCTGGTCAAGGCCGGCTCGGGCGCCCTGACCTTCGGCAACCCGTCGTCCGACGGCGTGCCGGCCGATGTCGCGCGCGAGACGCTGGTGCTCGACTACAACGCGCCGCAGGCGCTGGCGCGCGCCTTTCACGAGCACGGCCGCGACATCGCCTGCGTCATCGTCGAGCCCGTCGCCGGCAACATGAACCTGGTGGCGCCGCGCCCGGACTTTCTCGAAGCCATGCGCAAGCTGTGCGACCAGCACGGCGCGGTGCTGATCTTCGACGAGGTGATGACCGGCTTTCGCGTCGGCCTCGGCAGTGCCCAGGGCCTTTACGGCATCAGGCCCGATCTATCGACGTTCGGCAAGATCGTCGGCGGCGGCATGCCGCTCGGCGCCTTCGGCGGCCGGCGCGACATCATGGGCAAGATCGCGCCGCTCGGCCCGGTCTATCAGGCCGGCACGCTTTCCGGCAATCCCCTCTCGGTCGCCGCCGGCCTGGCGACCTTGCACAAGATACGGGCGCCGGGTTTCCACGAGGCGCTGGCGGCGAAGACCCGGGCGCTGGTCGACGGCTTGTGCCAGGCGGCCGGCCGGCGGGGCGTGACGTTTGCCGCGCAATCGGTCGGCGGCATGTTCGGCGTCTACTTCGCGCCGCAGGCGCCCGCCACCTACGCGGACGTCATGGCGGCCGACAAGGAAGCCTTCAACCGCTTCTTCCACGCGATGCTGGAGAAGGGCGTCTATCTCGCCCCCTCGGCGTTCGAGGCGGGCTTCGTGTCGGCGGCGCACAGCGACGCCGACCTCGCCGCGACCATCGCCGCCGCCGAGGCGGTGTTTGCCGACATGGCGAAATAGACTATCGTCGCGGCATCCGCTCTTCACGCTCGGAGGCGCACGCCATGCGAACCCTGCTTTCCGGATGGACGCGAATCGCCGCGATCCTCGTCCTGGCTGTCTGGACCGGCGCGGCCACGGCGCAGATCGCCGACATCAACTCGGCGATCAACAAGGCCGGCCGTCAGCGCATGTTGTCCCAGCGCATGGCCAAGGCCTACTTCCAGCTCGGCCAGACCGTCGATGTCGAGCGCTCGCGGCGGGTGCTGGACAGTTCGATCGCGCTGTTCGACCGGCAACTGGTGGAACTGAAGAACTTCGCGCCGACGCCGGAGATCCGCGATACCTATCTGGCCTTGCAGCAGTCGTGGCTCGCCTACAAGGATGCGCTGGTCGGCACCGCGCCGAACAAGGCCGGCGGCAAGACCGTGCTGTCGCTGTCCGAGGACGTGCTGAAACTGGCGCATCAGGGCACCGGCCAACTGGAAAAACATGCCGGTTCCAATGCCGGCCGGCTGGTGAACATCGCCGGCCGCCAGCGCATGCTTTCGCAGCGCATGGCCAAGTTCTACCAGGCCATCGGCTGGGGCGTGGGCGACAATGCCTCGGCCGCCGAGCTCGACAAGGCGCGCAAGGAATTCATCGCCGCCCATGACGAGCTGAAGCAGGCTGCCGGCGAGGCGGGGCCGCTGAAGGAATCGCTGGAGCGCGTCGGCCGGCAATGGATATTCTTCGACGCGGCGCTCGGCCAGCGCGGCGGCGATCGCCGCTATTTCGCCACGGACGTCGCCGCGGCCAGCGAGCTGATCCTGCAGGAAATGGAAACCGCGGTCGGCCTGTTCGAGAAGCTGCCGAAGTGACACGCAACACGTAACACGACCGCGGCGACCGTGAGGCCGGCTACAGCAGGAACAGGGTGGCCAGACCGAGGAAGATGAAGAATCCGCCCGAATCGGTGACGGCGGTGATCATGACCGAGGAGCCCATGGCCGGATCGCGTCCCAGCTTCTGCAAGGTCATCGGAATCGCCACGCCGATGGCGGCGGCCACCAGCAGGTTGAGCGTCATGGCGGCGGTCATCACCGCGCCGAGCCGGATGTCCTCGTAAAGCCACCAGGCCAGGAGGCCCAGCAGTCCGCCCCAGATCAGGCCGTTGAGCAGCGCGACGCCGGCTTCCTTGCGGTACAGCCGCCGCTCCGAGTCCTCGCCGACCTGGCCCAGGGCAATGGCGCGCACGATCATGGTGATGGTCTGGTTGCCGGAATTGCCGCCGATGCCGGCGACGATCGGCATCAGCGCCGCCAGCGCCACCAGCTTTTCGATCGAGCTTTCGAAGGCGCCGATGACGCGCGAGGCGATGAAGGCCGTGACCAGATTGATGGCCAGCCATTGCCAGCGGTTCTTGACCGAATCCCAGATGGAGGCAAAGATGTCCTCCTCCTCCTTCAGGCCCGCCTGCGCCAGTTGCTCGGCCTCGGCCTCGTCGCGGACGTGGTCGAGCACGGCGTTGACCGTCAGGCGGCCGACCAGCTTGCCGGCGCCGTCGATGACCGGCGCCGACGCCAGGTCGTAGCGCTCGAAGGCCTGGGCGGCGTCGTCGGCCTCGTCGGTGGCTTGCAGCGTCAGGGCGTCGGTCTGCATCAGCGCCGCCACCTCGGCGTCGGGATCGTTGACCAGCAGCACGTTCAGCGGCAGGACGCCCCGCAGGTGTTCTTCGCGATCGACGACGAACAACTGGTCGGTGTGGTCTGGCAATTCATCGAATCGGCGCAGATAACGCAGCACGACTTCCAGGCTGACGTCCTCGCGCACGGATACCAGGTCGAAATCCATCAGCGCGCCGACCGAGCCCTCGGTGTAGGACATCGCCGCCCGCAGCTGTTCGCGCTCCTCGGTGTCGAGCGAACGAAAGACGTCGTCGATGACCTCGGTCGGCAGGTCGGGCGCCAGGTCGGCGAGTTCGTCGGCGTCGAGCTGCTCGGCGGCGGCGACCAGCTCGGCCGGCTCCATCGACTCGATGAGCGACTCGCGCACGGCATCCGAAACTTCGAGCAGGATCTCGCCGTCGCGCTCGGCCTTGACCAGGTCCCAGACCAGGATGCGCTCGTCGCGCGGCAGCGCTTCGAGGATGTAGGCGATGTCGGCCGGGTGCAGGCTGTCCAGCTTGGCCCGCAGCTCGGACAGATGCTGCTTGTGCACCAGCGTCTCGACCAGGTCCTGGCGCGACACGTCCTGCCGGTGCACCAGGTCCTCGACGATTTTCTGGCGCGCGAGCAACTGTTGCACCTCCTTGAGGTGCGACATCAGTTCATCCTGATCCTGGTGACGGAATTCTTCGGTCTCGGCCATGACGGGTGCCCGGGGCAAGCCGCGAATTCTACGCGCCGCGATCGGTTGGGGCCCGTTCCCGATCATGCGACGGTGGCGCCGGACGATCGAAAACAGACACTATGGCACTTCGGAATGCCGCATGCGCGCCAGGATGACCTGCGTGCGGCCGTTCATGAACGCCGAATGCGGGTTGCGCTCGTGGCGGCGCGGCGCGGGCAGCATCACGGCCAGCCGGGCGGCCTGCGCGGCCGACAGCGAGCCGGCGCCGGTGTCGTGGTAGCGGCGCGCCGCGGCCTCGGCGCCGAAAATACCCTCGCCCCATTCCACCGAGTTGAGATAGACCTCGAGAATGCGCCGCTTGTCCCAGAGCAGTTCCAGCCAGACGGTGATGACGGCTTCCTGCGCCTTGCGCCACGGCGTCTTGGCGGCCGAGAGGAAAAGATTCTTGGCCAGCTGCTGCGAGATGGTGGAGCCGCCGGCGACCACCCGGCCCTTGCGCTGGTTCTTCGCCAGCGCTTTCTGCATGCCGTCCCAGTCGAAGCCCTCGTGGTCGACGAACTTGTCATCCTCGGCGGCGATCACGGCGCGCTTCAGCGATTCCGAGATGCGCTCGTAGTCCCGCCACTGGTGGCGGAGTTCCGCCCGCGGGTTCTTCTCGCGCAGTTCGGCCAGCCGCTGGCGCATGAAGGCCGTGGTGCCCGGGTCGATGTATTTCCACCAGACCACCCAGCCGAAATACCAGCCCTGCCAGGCGACCAGGACGGCCAGCGACCCGAGCAGCAGGCGCTTGAGCCACCTGGGCGCCGGTCTCATGCTTCCCGGAGTTCCTTCAGCACCGGCGCGGTTTCCGGGCGCACGCCGCGCCAGACGAAGAAGGCCTCGGCGGCCTGCTCGACCAGCATGCCCAGCCCGTCGGCCGTCGTCGCGCCCGCCTCGGCGGCCTGGCGCAGGAAATCGGTGTCCCGGCCATAGACCATCTCGTAGGCGAGGCAGCCGGAGGCGAAATTGAAAGTCAGCCGTGGCAGCACGCCGCCCGCCAGGCCCGCCGAGGTGGCGTTGATGACGATGTCGAAGGCGCGCCCGCCGATGTCCCCGAAACCGCCGCCTTCGCAGCCGGGAAACGCCGCCGCCAGCGCCCGGGCCTTGTCCGCCGTGCGGTTGGCGATCAGCAGCGAAGCCGGTCGCCCGGCCAGCACGGGCAGGATCACGCCGCGCGCGGCGCCGCCGGCGCCGAGCAGCAGGATTCGCTTGCCGGCAATGTCGCGCCCGAGGTTGCCGGTGATGTCGCGCACCAAGCCGGCGCCGTCGGTGTTGTCGCCCGCGATCGCGCCGTCGGCGAACGACAGCGTATTCACCGCGCCGGCGGCGCGGGCGCGCGCGGTCAGCGTCGCCGCCAGCCGGAAGGCCTCCTCCTTGAACGGCACGGTGACGTTCATGCCGCGCCCGCCGGCGGCCATGAACGCGCGTACCGTCGCGACGAAGCCGTCGAGGGGCGCCAGCAGCGCCTCGTAGCGCATGTCCTGCCCGGTTTGCGCCGCGAACAGCGCGTGGATGCGCGGCGACTTGCTGTGGGCGACGGGGTTGCCGACGACGGCGTAGCCATCCATGATCAGTCGGACTGCAAGCGGTCGGAGGTGGTGAACGACCACGTCCGGGTGATTTCCAGGATATCCGTGTCGTGCCGGATCGCCGCCGGGAAAGGCGGATAGGGCGCGGCCATCTCGACGATGCGGCGGGCGGCGTCGTCGAGCACTTTCTGGCCTGAAGGGCGATTGACCTCGACGCGTTCGAGCGAACCATCGCTGCGGATCACCACGGTCAGCACCAGGCTGCCGTAGTGCCCCCGGGCGGCGGCCGGATAATTGAGGTTGCCGATGCGCTCCACCTTCATGCGCCAGTCCTCGACGTACTGGGCGAAGCGGTATTCCTCGACGCGCACGCCGATGAACTTCCGGCGCGGGCGCTTGCTGTATTCCTCGAGATTGCGGGCGATCTGGCCTTCCAGCCGCGCGAGGTTCAAGGCCGCCGACGCCAGGTCGATGCCGGAGGGCGCCGGGGTCGGCGGCGCCGGGCTTGCCTCGCCGGGCGTGGCGCTGGCCACGGTTTTCTGGCTTTGCAGGCGCGACATCAACTGTTGCTGCTCGGCTTCGAGCCGGGCGACGCGCTGGCGCGCCTCGCGGATGTCGTTGCCCTCGCGCACCGTCGGCGCCACCGGCAGCGGCGTCTTGGCGCGGCGCTTGTCGTCGGTGTTGCCGCCGCCGTCGAGATTGGCCTGCGCCTTGGCCTGCGCCTTGTCGGGCCGCTTCTTGGTCTTGGCATTGACCAGGATGACGTCGAGCGCCTGTTCCGTGGCCTTGTCGAGCGCCTCGGGCAGCTTGAAGTGGATGGAAAGCAGGATGGCGTGCAGGAACAGGGACAAGGCCACCGCGACCGTCAGGTTGCGTCGGTCCGGATCGAGTCGGTCGAGCGGGGGCGGCCAGGCCAGTGCGGGCATAGCCGCCGATTTTACGCCGGCGCGTCTTCCTCGACGGCGTCGCCGATGGTTTCGTCCGACGCCTCGACGGGCAGCGCTTCGACGAACCGGGCGCGGCATTCGGCATCCAGCAGGTCGATGGCCTCGATGGCCAGGCGCACGCGCGCGCCACGGTCGAGCGCGGGCAGCGACGGCACCTTCAGGACGAGCGGCAGGTGTTCGAGCCGGACCAGGCTCTCGCGCAGCACGCGTGCCGTCACGGCTGACTCTTGCCGCTGGCGCAGCCAGCGCAGGCACCAGTAGTTCTCCATGCCGCGCTGGAAGTCGGCGTAGGCGGCGTAGGTCAGCTCGAAGTCGCGCAGCGCGGCCAGGAACTCGGCAGACTTGGCGGTGAAGGGTGGCGTCTCGCCGCGCAGATGGGCGATCAGCTGCCACTGGTTGACCAGGTCGACGTGGCGGCGCAGGGGCGAGGAGGACCAGGCGTAGCAATCGACGCCGAGCCCCTCGTGCGGCGCGGCGGCCGTGGTCATGCGCACCTTGCCGACCGTCTGGGCGCGATAGAGCGCGGCCACCCTGGCGTCGCGCAGCATGGCGCCCCAGGTGCTGTTGGCGATGATCATCAGCTCGGCGACCAGCGTGTCGAGCGGCGAGCCGCGCGGCCGTTCCTCGATGGCGATCGCGCCCGGGCCGTCCTCGGTGGTCGCGTTCCAGTCAATGACGAAGTTGTAGTCCTTGCGCTGCAGGCCGTTCCGGGTCTGTCCCCGGCCCGCCTCGAGCACGGTGGCCAGTTCCCACAGCCGCTTCAGTTCCGGGGCGAAGGGAAAATCGGCGAGGCCCGCCGCGAGGGTGGCTTCGTTGAACAGCGGCTCGATGTCGTGATGGCGCAGGTTGGCGACCACGGGCACGCGTTCGAGCCGGGTCTGATGGCCGCGCAACGCCAGGTCGGCGCCGATGTCGAGGTAGAGCGACACGGCCGGCACCGTTTTGCCTTCGCCGAGGGTGAAGCGTTCGACCACCGGGTCGGGCAGCATGGTGATCTTGCGGCCGGGCATGTACACCGTGGACAGCCGGTGGCGGGCGACGCGGCCGAGGTCCGAATCGGGCGCGATCCCGAGGCCGGGCGCGGCGATGTGGATGCCGACGCTCATGCTTCCGTCCGGCCGCACGGCCAGCGAGAAGGCATCGTCGATCTCGGTGGTGTGGGCGTCGTCGATCGAGAAGGCGCGCACCTCGGCGACCGGCAGGCCCTCGGGTTCGACCGGTTCGGCGCAGGGCGGGAATTCGGTGCCGGCGGGAAAATACTCGAACAGGAAGCGGCCGAGATGGTATTCGTGGGTATCGGCCAGCGCCCCGCAGCGCCGCAGCAGGCGCGGAACGGACAGCGCGGTGTCGGCGCAGGCGGCTTCCAGCGCCTTGGTTTCCGGCCGGTTGCGGTCGGGCTTGTAGAGCAGCTGCGGCAGGATGGCGGCGCATTCGGCCGGCAGCGTGCCGGCCTTGAGCTCCCCGGCCATGCGCTCGATGGCCAGCGCCTGCTGGCGCTTCTTCTCCTGGCCGGCCAGCGCGGCTTGCAGGATTTCCGGCGGCGCCTTGCGGAAGCGCCCCCTGCCCTTGCGATGGAAGTACATCGGCGCCGAATGCAGGCGCAGCAGCAGGGTGGCGGCCTCGATGGCGGAAGGCTTGTGGCCGGCATACTCGGCGGCGAATTCCTCGAAGCCGAATTCATCGTCCGGGCACATCTCCCAGAGGAAATCGACGTCGATTTCCGCCGCCTCGCGCTCGGCGCGGTCGAGCAGCTCGGCCGGCGCGAGCGCCTCGAAGCGCAGCAGCACGTTGCCGGCCTTGACCTTGCTGCGCTTGCCGGAGGCAAGCTCCACTTGCAGCGAGGTGTTGTTGTCGGCCAGCACGGCGCCGGCCTTGAAGGCGCCGTCTTCCTCGAACAGGATGTTCATTGGCAGAAGTCGATGATTTGGTCGAGGTAATCGTTCCAGCGCGTGAAGCCGTGGTCGCCACCCTCGAGCACGGTCTGGCGCGCGCCGGCGTAGCGGGCGACCGCGTCCCGGTAATCGAGCGTCGCGTCGCCGGTTTCGAGCAGCAGCCAGAAGCGCTCCGGGCGCGTCGGCACGGGCACATCCAGGGCACGCAGTTCCTCGACGTGCGTCCGGGTGAACTCGAAGGGTTCGCCCGTGTAAATGAAAGTGTGCTGGCCGACGAAGCGCTCGGGCGACAGCCTGGCGACGACGGCGGGATTGACCAGCACGGCCTTGAGATCGTGCCGCTCGGCCAGCCAGGTGGCGTAGTAGCCGCCGAGCGAGGAACCGACCAGCGTCGGCGTCTCGCCGCGGCTGACTTTCGCCGCGATGATCTCCTCGGCCAGCGCGACGGCCTGTTTCGGCGAGGCGGGCAATTGCGGGCAGGCGAAGCGGTCGCCGAAGCCGCGCCGTTGCATCTGCGCGTGCAGCGCCATCGACTTCACCGATTGCGGGCCGCTGGTGAAGCCGTGCAGGTAGAGGATGGCGGGCGTCATGGCGCGGTCCAGTCCACCAGCCCCCATTGCCAGGTGGCGATGACGACGATGCCGAAGGCGATGCGGTACCAGGCGAAGATGGTGAAATCGTGCGACGAGATGTAGCGCAGCAACCAGCGCACGCACAGGAAGGCCGACACGAAGGAAGCGATGAAGCCGACCACCCAGATGCCGAGGTCGTCGGCGTCGAGCAGCGCCCGCTCCTTGTAGAGCTGGTAGACCGTGGCCACCAGCAGCGTCGGGATGGCCAGGAAGAAGGAGAATTCGGTGGCCGCCTTGCGCGACAGGCCGAACAGCAGGCCGCCGATGATGGTCGCGCCCGAGCGCGAAGTGCCGGGAATCAGCGCCAGCGCCTGGGCCAGGCCGAGCTTGACGGCATCGGCCAAGCCGAGTTCGTCCACGCTTTCGACGCGGATGCGATGCGGGCGTTTTTCGGCCCAGAGGATGATGAAGGCGCCGACGATGAAGGCGACGGCGACCGGCACCGGCTGGAACAGGTGGGCCTTGATGGCCTTGCCGAACAGGAGGCCGAGGACGGCCAGCGGCAGAAAGGCGACGAACAGGTTGAGCACGAAGCGCAGCGCCTCGGGCCGCCGCGTCAGCACGCCCCCTGCCACGGCGGCGATCCGCGCCCGGTATTCCCAGCAGACAGCCAAAATTGCGCCGGATTGAACGACGATGTGAAAGAGTTTGCCGCGTTCGTCGTTAAAATCAAGGAGATCGCCGGCCAGGATCAGGTGGCCGGTACTGGAGACGGGCAGGAATTCGGTCAAACCCTCGACAATGCCGAGTATCAGCGCGGACAGCAGGAGTGTGGGATCCATGGAGCGTGGAAACGACGGGCAGGCGGACTGGCAGGCGCCGCCTGCCGAAAGGGCAGCCGAGTTTAACACGATGGGTTTTGCGGCCCGGTCGGCGGGGTCGTCATGCTGAAGAAGATCCGCGTCGAGGATCTGCGCCTCGGCATGCACATCCACGAGTTCTGCGGCTCGTGGATGGAACATCCGTTCTGGCGCACCAATTTCGTCATCGACGACCCGGAAGACATCCGCCGGGTCGTCGAGAGCGGCATCCACGAGCTTTGGATCGACGTCGCGAAGGGGGCGGACGTGGAGACCGGCCTGGCCGGCAGGCCGGCCACCTCGGTCGCGGAAGTCGAGGCGGAAGTTTCGGTGGCCCTGAACGCCGCCGCCGAGGCTCCGGAAGCGCCGGCGCGGGTGTCGATGGCCGAGGAAATCAAGCGGGCGGCGCGGGTGTGCGCCCGCTCCCGGCAGCTCGTGGTCTCGATGTTCCAGGAAGCGCGCATGGGCAAGGCGATCGACGCCGAGGCCGCCGGGGAACTGGTCGAGGAGATTTCCTCGTCGGTACTGCGCAACCCCGGCGCCCTGATCAGCCTGGCGCGGCTCAAGGACGCCGACGACTACACCTACATGCATTCGGTGGCCGTGTGCGCCCTGATGGTCGCGCTGTCGCGCCAGCTGGGGCTGGACGAGCAGGAGACGCGCAAGGCCGGCATGGCCGGCCTGATGCACGACCTGGGCAAGGCGCTGACGCCGCCCGAGGTGCTCAACAAGCCGGGCAAGCTGACCGATGCCGAGTTCGCGATCATGAAGCAGCATCCGGTCGAGGGGCACCGCCTGCTTCTCGAAGCCGGCAAGGCCTGCGACGTCACGCTCGACGTCTGCCTGCACCACCACGAGAAGATGGACGGCACGGGCTATCCGGACCGCCTGCCGGCCGAGCAGATCACGCTGTTCGCGCGCATGGGCGCGGTTTGTGACGTCTACGACGCGGTCACCTCGAACCGCCCCTACAAGGCGGGCTGGGACCCCGCCGAGTCGATCCGCAAGATGGCCGAATGGTGCAACGGCCACTTCGACGAGCGCGTCTTCCAGGCCTTCGTGCGCAGCGTCGGCATCTACCCGGTCGGCTCCTTCGTCCGCCTCGAATCGGGACGCCTGGGCGTGGTGGTCGAGCAGACCGAGAAGTCGCTGCTGACGCCGCGCGTCAAGGTCTTCTTTTCGGCCAAGGCGCAGGCCCACATCGCGCCCGAGATCGTCGACCTCGCCCGCCCCGGAACGATGGACAAGATCGCCGGCCGGGAGGACCCGGCGAAGTGGGGCATCAAGGACGTCGACCGCTACTGGGCCGCCTAGACGGCCCCTGGTCCGGCCCCTTGCCCGGCCCCGCTTCTAGCGGCCGAAGAAGGCGGTGAAGCTGGCCGAGCCCAGGCGGTTGGCGTTGATGGCGAAGCCGACCATGGCGCCCGGCGCGTCGGCTTCGAGGCCCAGATGGTCGATGCCGAGGGCATGGACGGTGAAGACGTAGCGGTGCGGCTTGTCGCCGGGCGGCGGACAGGGGCCGCCCCAGCCGGGCACGCCGAAATCGGTGCGGCTCTGGATCGCGCCGGCGGGCATTTTGCCGGCGGCCGGGTCGCCCGCTCCCTGGGCCAGCCCGGCGCTGTCGGCGGGCAGGTTGAACACCACCCAATGCCACCAGCCGCTGCCGGTCGGCGCGTCGGGATCGTAGACGGTGACGGCGAAGCTTTTCGTGCCCGCCGGCGCGTCCCGCCAGCGCAGTTCCGGCGAGACATTGTCGCCGGTACAGCCGAAGCTGTTGAAGACGAAGCGCGTCGAAATGGTCGCGCCCTCGGCGATATCGGGGCTGGTCAGGACGAAGGATGATGTGTTCATGGCGGCCTCCGGCAGGAATGATGGCCTCATTCTATGCCCAGCCGGCATCGGCTTACATCTCGAAACAATTCCGTGCGCCGGCGCGTCGGCCGCGCCGTCCGCCGTCCGCGTTAAAGGGGTGTGATCAACCAAAGGAGCGACGGCATGTCCCGACTCGGCAAGTCCATCCTGGTGCTGCTATTGGTGACCGGCCTGGCCGGATGCTGCTGGTGGCCGCCCTACCACGACCACGGCGGCCGCCACTGGGACGGCAGGCGTGGCGACCACTCCTACGGCGTCCCCGGTCCCGGCCCCGGTCGCGGCGGCTACCGGCGCTGATGCGCCGGGGCGTCGGGGTGTCGGCGCCGCCCGTGCGGCCCGGCACCGCCCGGCGCGGCGTGCCGCCACGGCTGACTTTCAGGTCTTGCGGTAAATCTCGCCGCCCTGTTTCACGAACTCGATGGCCTTTTCCGCCATGCCCTTCTCGGCGTAGTCGCGCACGTCCTGGCTGATCTTCATCGAGCAGAAATGCGGGCCGCACATGGAGCAGAAGTGCGCCTGCTTGGCGGCCTGGGTCGGCAGGGTCTCGTCGTGGAATTCGCGCGCCTTGTCGGGGTCGAGGCCGAGGTTGAACTGGTCTTCCCAGCGGAACTCGAAGCGCGCCTTGCTCAAGGCGTTGTCGCGGATCTGCGCGCCGGGGTGGCCCTTGGCGAGGTCGGCGGCATGCGCGGCGAGCTTGTAGGTGATGATGCCTTCCTTGACGTCCTGCTTGTTGGGCAGGCCGAGGTGTTCCTTGGGCGTCACGTAGCACAGCATCGCGGTGCCGTACCAGCCGATGGTGGCGGCGCCGATGCCGCTGGTGATGTGGTCGTAGCCCGGGGCGATGTCGGTGGTCAGGGGCCCCAGGGTGTAGAACGGGGCTTCCTTGCAGTGCTTGAGCTGCAGGTCCATGTTCTCCTTGATCATGTGCATCGGCACATGGCCCGGGCCTTCGATGATGGTCTGCACGTCGTGCTTCCAGGCGATGTCGGTGAGCTCGCCGAGGGTCTCGAGCTCGCCCAGCTGGGCTTCGTCGTTGGCATCGTAGATCGAGCCGGGGCGCAGGCCGTCGCCGAGGCTGAAGGCCACGTCGTAGGCCTTCATGATTTCGCAGATGTCCTCGAAATGCGTGTAGAGGAAGTTTTCCTGGTGGTGCGCGAGGCACCACTTGGCGAGGATCGAGCCGCCGCGGCTGACGATGCCGGTCATGCGCCCCGCCGTCATCGGGATGTAGCGCAGCAGCACGCCGGCGTGGATGGTGAAGTAATCGACGCCCTGCTCGGCCTGCTCGATCAGCGTGTCGCGGAAGATTTCCCAGGTCAGGTCCTCGGCTTTGCCATTCACCTTCTCCAGCGCCTGGTAGATCGGCACCGTGCCGATCGGCACCGGCGAGTTGCGCACGATCCACTCGCGCGTCTCGTGGATGTTCTTGCCGGTGGAGAGATCCATCACCGTGTCGCCGCCCCAGCGGATCGCCCAGGTCATCTTGTCCACTTCCTCCTGGATCGACGAGACGATCGGCGAGTTGCCGATGTTGCAGTTGATCTTGGTGAGGAAGTTGCGGCCGATGATCATCGGCTCGGCTTCCGGGTGGTTGATGTTGGCCGGAATGATGGCGCGACCGCGCGCCACTTCGTCGCGCACGAACTCGGGGGTGATTTCCTTCGGGATGGCGGCGCCGAAGCTCTCGCCGCGATGCTGGCGGCGGATGACTTCCGGCAACAGGTCCAGCCGCTGGTTCTCGCGGATGGCGACGAACTCCATTTCCGGCGTGACGATGCCCTGGCGCGCGTAGTGCATCTGCGTGACATTCATGCCGGCCTTGGCGCGCAGCGGCTTGCGCTTGAGGTCGAAGCGCAGGCCGGCCAGTTCGGCGTCGGCCTCGCGGGCGCGGCCGTAATCGGACGAGAGACCCGGCAGCGCCTCGGTATCCTCGCGCCCGGCGATCCAGCCGGCGCGCAGGGCCGGCAGCCCCTGGCGGATGTCGATCCTTACCGCCGGGTCGGTGTAGGGGCCGGAACAGTCGTATACATAAATGGGCGGATTGGCCTCGTCGGCGGTGGGCGTCTGGCTGATCTCGCGCATGGGCACGCGGATGTCCGGCCGGCTGCCGGTGACGTAGACTTTCCTCGAATTGGGGAGGGGCTGGATGGCCGCCTCGTCCACGTGGGCGCGGGCGGCGATGAATTTGTCGTTGGCGTTCATGGGTCTGCTCCTGGGGAACTGGCGAAGCTACTGGAAACCCCCGGCGAATGCAACCCGCCGGCACCCGTGGGTACCGGGACCGCCGGCACGGGGGCCGGCCGGGTTAAAGTGCCGTCCGCACGGGCCGTTATCCGTTATGACAGGGACGCGAGAATGACCGAAAAGATGCCTATGCCGACGCCGAGGGGACGGGCCGCCTCATTGTGCTTCTTCATGCTGACCGCCATTGCCGTGCCGATCGCCGGGGCGGCGGAATGGCGGGCGGTGGCCGCGCGCGGCGCGGAGCGGGTCGAGATCGACGATTCGCGCATCATGCGCGGCGCCGAGGGCGTCACCGTCGCCTGGTCCCGCCTGGCGCTCGGCCGCGAGTTGTCCGACGACGGCGGCAGCTATACCGCCATCCACGCGATGAACCGCTACGACTGCGCCAAGGGCCGCTTCGCCACGCTCAAGCGCATCTACTTCCACGGCGACAAGCCGGTCCGCGAGGAAAGCGTCAGGCAGCCCAGGGAAATACGGGCGGCGGGTGGCGTCGAGGCCCGGCTGCTCGCCGAGGCCTGCAAGCCGCCGGAACTGGCCCAGGAAAGTCAGGCGTCGCGGGACGCCGGCCAAGCCGCTCCGGCCGCGTCCGCCCAGGCGGGCAAGCCCGGCGTGATGTACGCGGACGTGCGCGCGGCCGGGGAAGCGGCGAAGGCGCGGACCGTGCCGGTGGCCGACGGCGCCGCGCCGGCGCCGGCCGCCGAGCCGGAACGGCCGAAGTCCGCCGCCGACACCAAGATCGAAATCCGGCCGCCGGGCGAGCGGCCGCGCTTCATCGGCCTGCCCAAGGTCGAGCGTCCGCCCGCCGATAGCCCGCCGCCCGCGGCGGAGGCCGAGGCGAAAGCGCCGCCCAAGCCGGCCGCCAAGGCGCCGCCCGCGCCCGCGCCGGCGACTTCGCCCGCCAGCCGTCACGAACGCGAACGGATGATGGCGACATCCGGTCCGCGCCGGGCTCCCGCCGCCAGGACGCCGCCGCCGGAGCCCCCGCCCCCCGTGGTCCAGCACCGCGACATCCCGTGGTCCTACGAGGGCGACGGCGCGCCGGCCAACTGGGGCAAGCTGCGTCCGGAAAACGCGCTTTGCGCCACGGGCCGCCGGCAGTCGCCCATCGACATCCGCGACAGCATCAAGGTCGATCTGGAGCCGATCCGCTTCGACTACAAGGCCAGCCACTTCCGCATCGTCGACACCGGCCGGACCATCGAGGTCGAGGTCGGCGAAGGCAGCACCATGAACGTCATGGGCCGCAACCACGAACTGCTGCGCTTCCATTTCCACCGGCCGTCGGAAGAGCGCATCAACGGCAAGGGCTTCGACATGGTCATCCACCTCGAACACCGCGACGACGAGGGCCGGCTGGCCACCGTCGCCGTGCTGCTGGAGAAAGGCGCGGAGAACCCGCTGATCCAGACCCTGTGGAACCACATGCCGCTGGAAGTGAACCAGGAAGTGCTGCCGGACGTGGCCATAGACCTCAACCGGCTGCTGCCGCAGGATCGTGCCTACTACACCTACATGGGGTCGATGACCACGCCGCCCTGCACCGAGGACATGCTGTGGATCATCTTCAGACAGCCGATGTCCGTCTCCGAGGAACAGGTGCGCATCTTCGCGCGCCTCTACCGCAACAACGCGCGGCCGATCCAGCCTTCAAACAACCGGCTGGTCAAGGAGAACCGCTAGGGTCTGTTCTCAATCATCCGGCGGATGGCGTTGCTGGCCGGAAGCGGGGGGATGCAAGGCGGAGGGCGCAGCCCATGGTGATTCCCTGGGCAAGCCCGACAACGCCGCAGACGCCGTTTCCGGCCGCAACCCACAGGGCCGGGGCAAAGCGGGCACGATACTGCGTTACGGCTCCTTGCGAGGTGCACACATCGCTGCGTCGCCGCGCCTTGTCTCGCTCACCGCTTTGCCTCCGGCGCCACCATCGCATGATTGAGAACAGGCCCTAGCAGTTTCCTGATTGGCGCCGGCAGCGGCGCCGATACGATTTCGCCCGGCGCGAGCCAGCGGGCGCCGGATTCGGCCACGCCCGCCATGGTTTCCACCTCGCACAGCAGCGGCTGCAAGCGCAGCCGGAAATGCGTGAATGTGTGGATCACTTCGTCCAGCGGCTGCGACGATACGATGCGGCAACCGAACCGGGCGGCTTCGCCGCCGGGGTCGGCGGCGAATTCCGGGAGCGACCACAGCCCGCCCCAGATTCCCGCCGGCGGCCGCGGTTCCAGAAGCACGCGCCCGTCGCGCCTCAACACGAGCACGCCCACCTCGCGTTCCGGCAGCGGCTTGCGGGGGCGGGCCGCCGGCAGTTCAGACATTCGTCCGCTGGCGAACGCAAGGCAGTCCGCCGCGACGGGACAGGCGTCGCAGCGCGGCCGGCCGCGCGTGCACACCGTCGCGCCGAGATCCATCTGCGCCTGGATGTAGGTGGCCGCGTCGTGCCGGGGCAGCCGCGCCTCGGCGTGCCGCCACAACTGACTTTCGACGGCCGGCGCGCCGGGCCAGCCCTCGATGCCGAGATGGCGGCAGAGCAGCCGCTTGACGTTGCCGTCGAGGATCGGCAGGCGCGCGCCGAAGCAGAAGACCGCGATGGCGTTGGCGGTCGAACGGCCGATGCCGGGCAGCGCGGCGATCGCTTCCGGCTCGCGCGGGAAGCCGCCGCCGTGCCGTTCCATCAGCGTGCGCGCGCAGGCGTGCAGGTTGCGCGCCCGCGCGTAGTAGCCCAGCCCGCTCCACAGCGCCATCACGTCGTCGACCGGCGCGGCGGCGAGGGCGGCGATGTCGGGAAAGCGGTCGAGGAAGCGCAGGTAGTAGGGAATCACCGTCGCCACCTGCGTCTGCTGCAGCATGATCTCGGAAAGCCAGACGCGGTAGGCGTCTTGCGTGCCCTGCCAGGGCAGGTCGTGGCGGCCGTGGCGGCGCTGCCAGGCGATCAGGCGCCGGGCGAAGTCCGCGCCTTCCTTCATGACACGCCGGCGCCGAGGCTGAGGCGGACGAGGTCCGCGACGTTCGCCGCGCCGAGCTTGTCCATCATGCGCGCCTTGTGCACCTCGACGGTCCTCACGCTGATGCCGAGCTCCGTCGCGATGTCGCGGTTGTGCCGGCCGGCGACCACCAGTTCCATCACCTCCAGCTCGCGCGGCGTCAGCGCGGCGAGCCGCTTGTCGATGGTGGCGCGCGACTCGCTCGTCCGCCGCAGCGTGTCCTGGCGCTGGAAGGCCTCGGCGATCGCGTCCAGCAGGCGCGCCTGGTCGAGGGGCTTCTCCAGGAAGTCCACCGCCTGGGCGCGGAAGGCCTGGCGCGCCGAGTCCACGTCGCCGTGGCCGGTCATGACGATCGCCGGCATGCGGCAGCCGATGCGCGCCATGCGTTCCTGCAGCTCGAGGCCGTTCATGCCGGGCATGCGGATGTCGAGCAGCAGGCAGCCGCTCCATTCCGGGCGATAGGCCTGCAGGAAGCTTTCGGCGTCGGCGAACATCGCCACCGCATGGCCGTGCAGGCCGAGCAGCAGGCCGACCGCGTCGCGCACGGACTGGTCGTCTTCGACGATATACACGGTGAGGCCGCTAGTCTGCATGGAGAGAGGTTCCTTCGGTGGGCAGGGAGAGTTTGAAGATGCCGTGGTCGCCGGTTTCCGCCCAAAGGCTGCCGCCGTGGGCCTCGGTGATCGCCCGGCTGATCATCAGGCCGAGGCCGAGGCCGCTCGACTTGGTGGAGCGGAAGCCGTCGAACAGGCCCGCCAGCCGCGCTTCGTCGCAGCCCGCGCCGTTGTCCTCGACGACGATGCAGACCTGCGCGCCGCCCTCGTCATGTGCGTCGAGGCGGATGCGGCGCTCGCCCGGCGGGCGCTCGGCGACGGCGTCGAAGGCGTTCGATAACAGGTTGCGCAGCACGACCTCGAGCTGCAAGCGGTCGCCGAGCAGCCGCAGCGGCGGGATCGGGCCGACCGACAGCGTCACCGCGTCGCGCTTGCCGCGGGCGGCGAAGGAGGTCGCGGCGGCGTCGATGAGCTCGGCCAGGTCGATCGGCTCGAGGCGGGTCGAGCCGGTGCGGAAGAAGTCGCGCAGGCGGCGCAGCACCTCGGCGGCCCGGTGCGATTCGCGGATCATGCCGCGCAGCGCGTCGCGCAGCGTCGGGCCGGTGTCGCCGCGGTCGAGCAGTTGCTCGCAGGCGCTGCCGTAGGCGGACAGCGCGGTGAGCGGCTGGTTCATCTCGTGGGCCAGCGCGCCGGCCATCTCGCCGGCGGCGGCGAGCCGCAGGGTCTGGCGCAGTTCGTTGCTGACGCGCTGCTTCTCGTCGACGACGACGCCGACGAAGAAGCCGAACAGGGCGATCACCGCCGCGAGGATCTGGATTTCCAGCACGGTGATGGCCGCGATGCCCTGCGACTTGACCGCGAGGATGATGCCGAACTGGATCAGCGCCGCCGCGATCACCGCGCCCGGCAGGCCGTGGCGCGAGGCGGCCCAGGCGATCGGGATGAACAGCGCGTAGAAATACTTGAAGGCGGCCGACGCGCCGAGGCCGAAGGCGATCCACAGCGCGCCGGCAATGAGCGCCAGATAGGCGAGGAAGCCGGGATGGAACACGACCTGGCGCAACTGGCGGCGGCGGTAGTCGTCGAACAGCATCCACAGCAGCGGCATCGACACCAGCACCCCGGCGCCGTCGCCGACCCAGAACTGCAACACCGCGCCGCCGATGCCGTCCATCGGCACGTAGCCGGACAGGGCCAGCGCGACGACGAAGATGCCGCTGGTGAGCAGGGTGCCGGCGGCCACCGTGGCGGCCCAGATGAACAGCCCGCGGCGGTCGGCGAAGATCACGCCCTCCGGCAGGTACTTGTAGATGACCGTCGCGATCAGCCAGTAGCCGCCGGTCAGCAGCGCCGCCACGGCGAGGGTCACCGGCAGGGCCGCCGGCAGGCCACGCACCCAGATCTCGGCGATCAGGATGGCGACGACGATGGCCGGCACCATGCGGGTGCCGTGGCGCAGCAGGAGCACCAGCCCGAGCGCCGGGGCCGGATTCCACGGGGTGATGTTGAGCCCGTGCAGCGGGTGGATGAAGCTGGCCCAGTCGAGCGCGACATAGCCGACGACCAGCAGGGCGATGTCGCGCCAGCCGGGCCGCGTCGACGACAGCATGGCCGGTTTGCGCTCGGTGCGATGAGGAATGGATGGATTCTGCCGCTGCATGGCTGCGAAGGTAATTCGGTTTCGTGCGTAAGGGATTCCCGTATCCCGGGGCGAAGCATAGCCGGGATGGACGGTTTTTTCCCCGGCGCGCGCCGCGCGGCATGACGGAATCGCCTAGGGAAGTTCACGAATTTTCAGGCGCGCCGCCGCTCGCTAGCATCTTCCGCCATGGCCCGTTCCATCAGCTTCTTCCTGACGCTCGCGCTCTTCTGGCTGCTGCTGTCGGGGATGTTCACGCCCTTCCTGCTCGCCGCCGGCGCGGGCAGCGCGCTCGCCGTCACGCTGCTCGCGCGGCGCATGGGCCTGCTCGACCATGAAGGACATCCGGTGCGGCTCGCCTGGCGCGTGGTGCTGTTTTACTGGCCCTGGCTGCTCAAGGAAATCGTCAAGTCGGCCTGGGACGTGAGCCGGCGCATCCTCGATCCGCGCCTGCCGATTTCGCCGACCCTCGTCGAGTTCGCGCCGTCGCAGCGGACCGACCTCGGCCTGGTGATCCACGCCAACTCGATCACCCTGACGCCGGGCACGATCGCGGTCGAGGTCGAGCCCGGCCGCTTCCTCGTCCATGCGCTGACCGCCGAAGGCGCGGCGGGTCTGGCCGGCAGCGAGATGGACCGCCGCTGCGCCGCGCTGGAGCGCGCCTGAGCATGCTCGTCGCCGCCACCCTCGCCCTGCTCGTCACCCTCGCGCTCGCGCTGCTGCGCGCCGCCCTCGGCCCCACGGTGTTCGACCGCCTGCAGGCGGCCAACAGCATCGGCACCGTCGCCATGCTGCTGCTCGCCGTGTTCGGCTTCCTCCACGGCCGGCCGGACTTCCTCGACCTCGCCCTGGTCTATGGCCTGCTCAACATCATCGGCGTGATCGCCGTGCTCAAGTTCTTCCGCCAGGGCGACCTGGGGGCCGCCGGGGAGGAGGGCCGGTGAGCGCGCCGGTCGACATCGCCAGCGGCATTTGCCTGCTGCTCGGGGCGTTCTTCTGCCTGGTCGGCGCGGTCGGCCTGCTGCGCATGCCGGACTTCTACACGCGCATGCACGCGGCCAGCGTGCTCGAAACCCTCGGCGCCGGCTTCATCCTGCTCGGCCTGCTGCTGCAGGCCGGCTTCACGCTGATCGCCGCCAAGCTGCTGCTGATGGGCCTGCTGATCTTCTTCGCCAGCCCGACCGCCAGCCACGCGCTGGCGCGCGCCGCGCTGCTGCGCGGCGTCGCGCCGAAACTCGCCAGCCCGGAGGCACGATCATCGAAACTCTGATCATCAACACGCTGCTGGCGCTGATGCTGATGGCCGTGATCGTGCTGGCGCGCACGCGCAACCTGTTCGCCGTGATCGTGCTCTCCGGCATCTACAGCTTCCTGATGGCGACCCTGCTGGTCGCGCTCGACGCCGTGGATGTGGCGATGACCGAGGCCGCCGTCGGCGCGGGCGTATCCACCGTGCTGCTGCTCGGCGCGCTGCGCCTGTGCCGGAGCGAGGAGGCCAAGCCGGCGCACCGGCCCTGGCTGCCGCTGGCGCTCTCACTCGCCACCGCCGCGCTGCTGATCTACGGCGCGCTGGGCCTGCCCGATTTCGCCGATCCCGAGGCGCCGATCCACCGGCACGTCGCGCCGCGCTATCTGGAAAACGAGATCGACGTGCCGAACGTCGTCACGGCGGTGCTGGCGAGCTTCCGCGGCTACGACACGCTCGGCGAGACGACGGTGGTGTTCACCGCCGGCGCCGGCATCATCGCGCTGCTGCGCAGGCGCCGGCGAACGACTGCGGACAAGGAGGCGCCGTGACCAGGGACATGGTGCTGCGGGTGGTGGCCAAGCTGCTCATCCCCTTCATCCTGCTGTTCGCCCTCTACGTGCAGTTCCACGGCGACTTCGGCCCGGGCGGCGGCTTCCAGGCCGGCGTCATCCTCGCCGCGGCGATGGTCTTCTACGCCGTCATCTTCGGCCTCGACAACGCGCGCAAGGTGCTGCCGGACCGGCTGGTCGAGACGATGGTCGCCGCCGGCGTGCTGCTCTACCTCGGCGTCGGCGTCGCCGGCCTGCTGCTCGGCGGCAACTTCCTCGACTACTTCGTGCTGGACGCCGACCCGATCCACGGCCAGCACCGCGGCATCTTCTGGGTCGAGGCGGGTGTCGCCGTCACCGTCTGCGGCGTGATGCTGAAGATTTTCTACATGTTCGCCTCGCGCGGCGACGGGAGCGGGGGCGGCGCGTGATCGGGCACTTCAGCCACGTCGTCACCGTGCTGCTGATGGTGGCCGGACTCTACGTGGTCATGGCGCGCGGCAACCTGATCAAGAAGCTGGTCGGCCTGTCGGTGTTCCAGACCTCGGTCTACCTGCTCTACATCGCGCCGGGCAAGCTGATCGGCGGCACCGCGCCGATTCTCGCGCCGCAATACACGCTGTATTCCAACCCGCTGCCGCACGTGCTGATCCTCACCGCCATCGTCGTCGGCGTCGCCACGCTGGCGCTCGGCCTCGCCATCGCGGTGCGCATCAAGGAAACCTACGGCACCATCGAGGAGGACGAGATCATCGCCGCCGACAACGCGGTGCAGGACGCGGAGGACGCGCGCTCGTGAGCATCGCCGCCCATCTGCCGGCCCTGCAGGTCGTGCTGCCGCTGCTGTCGGCGCCGCTGGCCGTGCTGCTGCGCCACGGCGGCCTCGCCTTCGCCATCGTCACCGCCGGCGCCTGGGCGGCCTTCGCCGCCGCCGTCGGCCTGTGGCTGCAAGCCGGCGAGCTGGGTGTCGTCAGCTATCACATCGGCAGCTGGGCGCCGCCCTGGGGCATCGAGTACCGCGTCGACCGCCTCGCCAGCTTCGTCCTGCTGCTGGTGTCCGGCACGGCCGCCGTGGTGCTGCCCTATAGCCGCGCCAGCATCGAGCGCGAGATTCCGCGCGAGCAGCATTACCTCTACTACGCGATGTTCGGCCTCTGCCTCGCCGGCCTGCTCGGCATCACCATCACCGGCGACGCCTTCAACATCTTCGTCTTCCTCGAAATCTCCTCGCTGTCGACCTACGTGCTGATCGCGCT